>CAISJA010000476.1 GCA_903885525.1 uncultured Opitutaceae bacterium | reverse complement strand
CCTGTGGGACGGGACTGAATTTTAATCGCAGACTCAGGCGATAACTAACGACGAAGGTTTCGCCCCATCGTGTGATAAATTCACCTAAAACAACGTTGTTTTTTGGGAAAATCGGGAATCTGCCGGCAGTTTATCCGTCTGACCGCCACTCTTGATCCTCCTCCCGCCACAGCCCCAGCCTGCATCGGCAGCGCGCTGCGCTCGGCCTTTGTGCTCGGCACCTTCGATGCGCTCCATTCGCTGGACGGAGCCACCCCCTCCGGCGGCGGCTCCGTCACGTTAAGCGCCACGGTGGGAGGCACCACACCGGCCTACGCCTGGTATCACGATTCCTTGCTGATACCCGGAGAAACGAATGCAACCCTGACCCTGAGCAAATTGCAGACCACTGACGCCGGCCGCTACTACCTGATCGCCACCAACACCCAGGGCACCGTCACCTCCCAGACTGCGACCGTCACCGTGACCGCCACCGCCGTGGTCCCCGCCGTTTCTGTCCAGCCGCAAGGTCTCTCCGTGCTGGAAGGCAATGCCGCCACATTCACCGCCACCGTGACCGGCACCGCCCCCTTGACCTATCAATGGACCAAGAACGGGATCAATATCCCCGGGGCAAACAGCAACAGTTATGCAATCGCCGCGGCGCAAGGATCTGATGCGGGCAATTATGTCCTGACTGCCACCAACTCCGTCGGCACCATCGGGCCCTGGTTCCTCCTCGCCCTGGCCGGGCTGACCGCCCTCCGGCGCCGGAGCGCACGCCTCGACTGAGGCCGGCCCGGACGCCGAACCGGCCCCACCCTCACGCTGCGCTATGGCGCCGGTTCGCGCCTGCCCGGGCCTTGCGTTGCCTGGCGCCAATTTTCTTCGCACCGGGAGCCTGTCCGCTCAGGCCCGGACCAGCCGTCCGCCGCCTGTTTTTCCCTTTCGCAAATAAATTCTTGCTTCCCCCGGCACCGGTACCCTTTCCTCTCTCCTTTGAATTTATGAAAGCCACTATCAAAACACAGGGGAAGCAGTTCTCGGTCAGCGAGGGCGACATCCTCATCGTGGACCGCTACCCCAAGACGGAAGCCGGCTCCACGGTCGAAATCACCGAAGTTCTCGCGGCCGGCGAAGGCGAATCCTTCAAGGTCGGAACCCCTTTCCTCTCCGGTGCCTCGGTCAAGGCCAAGGTCCTGGAGAACAAGCGCGGCAAGAAGGTCATCGCCTTCAAGAAAAAGAAGCGGAAAGGCCACGAAAAGAAGCGCGGCCACCGCCAGGAACTCTCCGTCATCAAGATCGAATCCATCAGCGCCTAAGGAACCACTGCCATGGCACACAAGAAAGGTCAGGGAACATCCAGCAACGGCCGCGAGAGCCACTCCAAGCGTCTTGGCGTGAAGCTGTTCGGCGGCGAAAAAGTCATCGCCGGCGGCATCATCGTCCGCCAGCGCGGCTCCAAGTACCACGCCGGAGCAGGCGTCGGCACCGGCCGCGATTGGACGCTCTTCGCACTGCGCGACGGCACGGTCGAGTTCGATAAGGAACACCGCAAGGTGAATATCGTCTGAGACGACCGGCAGTCTTTCGCCTTCCGGCACGCCTTTTCCGGCGTGCCTTTTTTTGCGCGCCTCCCTCCTGCCGGGTGCGCTGCGGGGTCTCCGCCAGGCAACCGCCCCGTCAGGCGTTTTTCACTGCTCGGCGCCCTTGGGCTCGGCCGGTGGCACCGCCTCCGGCACCGCCGGTTGGGGCGCGGCCGTTGCCAAGGTAAGCTGGGTCTCCGCCGTCTCATCGAGCCCCATGTCGGAATCGCCGGCCGAGCGCGGCCGGCTGGCCGCCTGCAGCCAGGCATCAATCTGCCGCGGGGAGAGCACATCGGAGGCGGGCAGCTCATCCAGCGACTTGATGCCGACAAACTCCAGAAAAGCGTCCGTCGTCCCGTATTGGATCGGGCGGCCGGGCAGATCGGCCCGGCCGACGATATAGACCAGATCGCGTTCCAGCAGCTTCGCCAGGCCGGCCTCGGCCGAAACCCCGCGGATTTGCTCGATGTCGGCGCGGGTGACAGGCTGCCGATACGCCACCACGGCCAGCGTTTCCAGGGCGGAGGCGCTCAGGCGCACCGGGGGCGGTTCGTTGCGCAGGAGCCGCACCCACCGGGCGAAACGGGGATGCGTCACCAGCCGCCAGCCGCTGTGTCCTTCCACCAGCAGGATTTCCGCCGCCGCCGCCTGATACTCCAGGGCGATGCTGTCCATGGCCTCGCGGATCTGTGCCGCGGTGATGAGCGCCGGCACCTCCCGGTACATCTCATCGTCCTCCAGTGGCACCAGTGGCTGCTCGGCCGCTTCCGCACCAGACGGGGACTCCGTCACTGCGGCGGCAAGCGCACCGGACGCCGGCGATTCCCCCGCCGCGGCCTCCGCCGGCGTGCCGACCAGCGGCAAAGCTTCCGCCTGTTCGTGGAAACGGCCGATCGCCGTCTGGATG
>CAISJA010000475.1 GCA_903885525.1 uncultured Opitutaceae bacterium | reverse complement strand
GCCGGCGGCTCGGTTGTTTTGTTTTTCTTTTTTTCACCCCTGCCTAGTGGCAGATGAAAATCATTCAACCGAGCCACTTTCTTCGCTCAGTTCAGCCGTAGCTGTGGGACGGCTCTGAGTATGATTGCAACCAGGCTTGGTCGTGGGCGCCCTCACGATTCAGCCGGGTCTATCGCCCGCGAGGTCCGATCTGGGGCGGACCCGCTTGGGGATCATTTTTGCCGGGAAGTCTCGCCCGATGCTCGGCGTGGGCAGGGTGCCACGTTCACCCCTTCGTGGATGGTTGACTTGATGGTCGAGAAGGTTGCCTTGATGGGTTCCCCTGATCGCGTGATCGACGCAGGGGCCGGAACAGGGCGCTACGCCTTGGCGGCCGCCAGGCGTTGGCCGAAGGCTGAGATCATTGCCGTGGAAATGGACCCGATCCTAGCCTCCGCCATCAAGTCGAACGCGAAGGCGGCCGGCGTAAAAATCACGGTGATCTGCGACGACTACCTCAACGTCACCCTTCCGGCCATCCGTGGCACTACGGCTTTTATTGGAAACCCTCCTTATCTCCGCCACCACGACCTGCCCGCCAAGTCGAAGGAGTGGTATTCGAGCCACATGAAGGCGATGGGCCTGCATGCCAGCCAGCTTGCCGGCCTACAGGTATACTTCTTCCTTAAGTCCGCCCTTCTTGGCCACCCAGGGGACATCGGGTGCTTCATCACCTCGGCGGAATGGATGGAAACAGGCTACGGAGCTGGCTTGCGCTCGCTTTTTTGCCAGATGGGCGGCTCTCAGCTCACCCGGATCGACCCCGTGATGCAGGTCTTCCAAGACGCCCTCACCACATCCGTAATTGCCTCGTGGGAAACCGGGCATCAAGGCGAGGTAGTCGTCGAGGATCTCGTCGGCCAGAAGGCATCTACGTCTTATCGGGTTTCAAAGGACTGGCTGGCCGCGGCCCCCAAGTGGCCCGGGTTTGGGCGGGCCTTGCCGCTGGATCAGCCGACCGGACTGTCGCTGGGTGATTTCTTCCGCATTACCCGGGGCCAGGTTACCGGCATGAACGAGGTGTGGGTTGCCACGCCGGAAACGGCCTCCCTTATCCCCGAGCGTTACCTCGTTCCATGTGTCACCGGAGCCAGGGAAATTATCGACTCTGGCGGCGTCCTTTGGGACCGCAGCAAGCTTCATCGCGTCGTCGACCTGCCAGCCAACTTGGCTGAATTGACCGCTTCCGAGAGAAAAGGGGTGGACCGCTTCCTGAAACTGGCCCGCGAACGTGGAGCCGACGCGACCTACATCGCGGCGCATCGAAAGCCCTGGTGGCATGTGGGGCTCAAGGCGGCCCCGTCGGTGATCATGACCTACATGGGCCGCCGGCCGCCAGTGTTCGCCAGAAACGCCTGTGGCGCTGCCGTGATCAATGTGGCCCACGCGCTTTACCCGACCAAGCCCATGCAGGTCCGTGAACTCGATGCCATCGTTGGCTGGCTCAATAACAATGTGCGTGTCGACGAGGGGCGGACGTATGGTGGTGGGCTGGTCAAGTTCGAGCCCAAGGAAGCGATGCGCATAAGGATTCCGAAGGGTTCGTCAGCTTTCGTCGCGGCATGAAAACCTCAAAATCCAAGATTAAGCGTCCAACAGCGAGCAGATTTCCCAAGCAATGGAGCGAGGCAGAACTTAGCAAACAGTCGTTGGTGTCTATCGCCGCGTTTCGTCAAGAGCGTCTCGCCGAAGGACGTGGAGAATGGGATGCTCATGTTAAAGCCGCCCGAGCCAAATTTACTGCGCTATTTCGCCAGGTATCGGCGCTTGCTCCCGGAGGAATCACGAACTCTAGCTTGCTACCCGAAGTGCGGGTAGCATTAGCCTCAGTAATTCTGGGATTCGAGCACTTGCACAACCTGTAGCAACTGCATACCCAGAATCTGAAAAGCCCGGGGCCGCCGGGCGGACGCTCACTCTTTCCCGGCCGGCGGGGCGAAGTCAAACGGCAGGCTGACCTCGCACTCCAACGCCCGGCCGTCGACGACCCGTGGCAGAAAACGCGTGAGACGGACCGCCGCCAGCGCCGCGTCCCCAAAGGCCGGCTGCGTGGCGCTCACCACCACCGGGGCCAACGGCTCGCCCCGGGGCGTGATCCGGGTCTTGACCACCGCCTGGCCTTTGATCCCGCTCCGGAAAAGCCCGGCGGGATAGACCGGCTCGGGCGCAAAAAAAACCGCGGGGGAGGCCTGCTTTGCCTCCGCCACGCGCCGGGCGACCATCTGCGCGAGCACCGATTCCCGAAACGATTCGGACAACTCGGAGGTGAACACCTCCTCTCCGCCCACCAGCATGTGATAGCTGTATTTGCCGGCCAGATGGTCCCCCTCCAACGGCACCTGGAAGGTCAGGCGCCGGGCCACCCCGGGTTCGAGCCGGCCCACGTCATGCACGGAAATTTGCTTCCCTTGCGGCTCCACTTCGAGGACGAGAGCCACCATCACCCCCTCCACAAGGTAAGGCACCTCCAAGGTGACGGAGAATTGAAACGTGTTGCTGGTGTGGGCCCAGACGTCACGGGCCATGATGCCCGTGCTGTGGGTCTCCACTCCGGATACCTTGAGGCAGATGGGCAGGTATTCGTCCGCCTTGCCCAGGACCAGCTTCCGGTCCGGCATCGGGATGAGGTGGTTGTCTTCCACCCGGCAGGGCTGCCCATGGAGCATCTGGACAACCGGGTAATACTTGTCCCCCGGTCCCTGCACATAGAGCCTGGTTTGGGCCGCCGCCGTGAACGGCAGCAGCAGGGCAACCAGCCCGACGAAGGTGGCCCGGCTGGCAGACAGACCCGTTTTCATGACTGAAGGCTAGCACTTCCCCGGTCCCGCGCAAGCATCGGCGCGGGGCCAGCAGCGCCCCTTTCGCCCCGGCAACGCGGCTTACTGGTGGGGCGGCGGGCCAGAACTCAGTTGCGCGTTTCGCACCCCGGGCCCTAGGTTGCGCCATGGCTACCGCCCGCGATCTTCTGGCTCCCCTCGACACCTTTGAACGCCGCCACACCGGCTCCGCCCCCGCCGCCGTGGCCGAAATGCTCCGCACCGTCGGCTACGACTCGGTGGACGCCCTCGCCGACGCCGCCGTGCCCGCCAAAATCCGGCTGAAGCGCCCGCTCCGCCTGCCGGCCGCCGCCGGCGAACGCGCCGCCCTCGCCGAACTCCGCACCCTCGCCGACAAAAACAAGGTGTACCGCAGCTTCATCGGCCTGGGCTACTACGACACCGCCACCCCGGGCGTCATCCAGCGCAACATCCTTGAAAACCCCGGCTGGTACACCGCCTATACCCCCTACCAGGCCGAGATTTCCCAGGGCCGCCTAGAGGCGCTGCTGAATTTTCAGACGATGGTCTGCGACCTGACCGGGATGCCGATCGCCAACGCCTCGATGCTCGACGAAGGCACCGCCGCCGCCGAGGCCATGATGCTCTGCCACCGGGTCAAGCTCGGGGATCAGGCCGGGGGCAGCACCTTCTTCGTCTCCGACCGGTGCCACCCGCAGACCATCGACCTCGTCCGCACCCGCGCCCAGCCGCTCCACATCACCGTGGTCACCGGCGACCACCGCACCTTCGACTTCGCCGCCACCCCGGTCTTCGGCGTCCTCGTGCAGTATCCCGATACCACGGGCAGCATCCACGATTTCACCGCCTTCTTTGCACGGACCCATGCCGCCGGCGCGCTCTGCGTCGCCGCCACTGACCTGCTCGCGCTGACGCTCCTGCGCCCGCCGGGCGAATTCGGCGCCGATGTCGCCGTGGGTTCCGCCCAGCGCTTCGGCGTCCCGCTCGGCTTCGGCGGACCACACGCCGGCTTTCTTGCCACCAAGGATGAAAACAAGCGCCAGATGCCGGGCCGCCTCGTCGGCGTTTCGAAGGATGTCCACGGCCACCCTGCCCTCCGCCTCGCCCTCGGCACGCGCGAGCAGCACATCCGGCGCGACAAGGCCACGTCCAACATCTGCACCGCCCAGGTCCTGCTCGCCGTCATGGCCTCGATGTACGCCGTCTACCACGGCCCCGCCGGCCTCCAGGCCATCGCCCGGCGCACCCACCGGCTCACCGCCCTCCTGGCCGACGCCCTCCGCGCCGCCGGCGCCCGGGTGAACGCCGAACCGGTCTTCGACACCCTCACCGTCACCGGCATCGACGCCGCCCGGGTCCACGCCGCCGCCGCCGCCCGGAAAATCAACCTGCGCCCGCTCGATGCCTCCTCCGTCGGCCTCGCGCTCGATGAGACCACGACGCTGGAAGAGGTGGCCACCCTGGCCGGCCTGTTTGGGAGCACCGATCTGGACGCCCAGCTCTCCGCCCTCGGCGCGGAGCCGGCCGAGTACCCCGCCCCGTTCGCCCGCACCTCGGCCTACCTGACGGCCGCGGTCTTCCACCGCCATCACACCGAGCATGAGATGCTGCGCTACCTCCGCCGCCTGGAGGCCCGGGATCTCTCGCTCTGCCACTCGATGATCTCCCTCGGCTCGTGCACCATGAAGCTGAATGCCACCAGCGAGATGCTGCCGGTGTCCTGGCCGGAGTTCAGCCGGATCCATCCCTTCGCCCCGGCCGGGCAGACCCGGGGCTACGCGAAGCTCTTCTCCCAGTTGGAAAAATGGCTCGCCGAGATCACCGGCTTCGCCGCCGTCTCGCTCCAGCCCAACGCCGGCTCGCAGGGGGAGTACGCCGGCCTCCTCGCCATCCGCGCCTACCACGAGTCGCGTGGCGAGGGCCACCGCCACCTCTGCCTCATTCCCACCAGCGCCCACGGCACCAATCCGGCCAGCGCCGCCATGTGCGGTATGAAGGTCGTGCCCGTCGCCTGCGACCCCCAGGGCAACATCGACGTCGCCGACCTCGCGGCCAAGGCTGCCGAGCACGCCGCCAACCTCGCCGCCCTCATGGTCACCTACCCGTCCACCCACGGCGTGTTCGAGACCGCCATCCGCGACATTTGCAAAATTGTCCACGCCGCCGGCGGCCAGGTCTACATGGACGGCGCCAACATGAACGCCCAGGTCGGCCTGACCTCGCCGGGCCGCATCGGCGCGGATGTCTGCCACCTCAATCTCCACAAGACCTTTGCCATCCCGCACGGCGGCGGCGGACCGGGCATGGGTCCCATCGGCGTCGCCCCGCACCTGGTGCCCTTCCTGCCCGGCCATGTCTTCTCCGGTGCCCGGCCCGATGCCGCCGGCCGCGTCGGCGCCGTCTCCGCCGCCCCCTTCGGCAGCGCCAGCGTGCTGCTCATCTCCTGGATGTACCTCCGCCTGCTCGGGCCCGACGGCCTCACCCGCGCCACAAAGTTCGCCCTCCTGAACGCCAACTACCTCGCCGCCCGCCTCGCGAATTACTTCCCCGTGCTCTACCGCGGTGCCAGCGGGCTCGTCGCCCACGAGTGCATCCTCGAGTTCCGCCCGTGGAAAAAGCACGGCCTCGAAGTCGAAGATGTCGCCAAGCGCCTGATGGATTACGGCTACCACGCCCCCACCATGTCGTTCCCCGTCCCCGGCACGCTCATGATCGAGCCGACCGAGAGCGAGACCAAGGCCGAGCTCGACCGCTTCTGCGACGCCCTCATCTCCATCCACGGCGAGATGGCCGCCGTCGCCAACGGCACCAGCGACCGCGCCGACAACCCGCTCAAGCACGCCCCGCACACCGCCGCCGCCGTCTGCGCCAGCGAGTGGGCGCACCCCTACTCGCGCGAGAGCGCCGCCTTCCCGGATGCGTTTACCCGGGCGTCCAAGTTCTGGCCCAGCGTGGGCCGCATCGACAACGTCTACGGCGACCGGAACTTGGTGTGCTCCTGCGCCGGGATGGAGGCTTTGGCCGGTACGGCGCAAGCGTGAGGCTTATGTGGCACCCGTTGCGCAAGCCTGAGGCCTGGGCCATGCCCGATGCGCCAGCCGGTGCGCGTGCACGGCGGGGTTTCCCAACCCCGTCGCCGCATCAGGCCCAGCTCAACCCCGGGCGACAATTATCGCTCCGTGCTGACGACGACTGCACTTCCCTCTTTTTGACCTGGGATTTGTAGCGTTCGTTGGTCTGCGCGATCGGTAGGATCGGGCCTCTCCGCAGGCCCATGCTCATCACCGATCAACAGTACCAACGACGAATGAAAACCTATAATGACAGCGGGGTGCTCAAGCACGCCGCCAGGATGCGGCAGATTTAAGCCGGCGGGAGCGGACGCAGCTTAGGCATGAGCCAACGTCAGCGGACGCACGCGCGCGCCGCGGCGCAGACGGCGTTTGATTTCCGTCGCGGTGGCGGATTCCAGCCAAAGCTCCACAGCCTCCGTCAGCATCCGGTGCGCGTCTTGCCGGGTCTTGCCCGGGCTGGCCACGCCCAGCTCCGGACAACGGGAGACAAACCAAGCCCCCTCCTTCTCAATCATGGCGGTAAGATTGGGGAGGTCGATCACCTGGCCGTCGCGTTCAATCCAGGTTACTTTCATGCCCGCAACCCACCGCCCAGCCCCGCCCCCGCAAGCCCGGGGTGTCGATTTCCAGTCTACAGGGTTTCCCGCAAAGATGTCGCCACTTTGTAGGGCACTTTCAGGCAGTCCTGGAAGTGGCGCCGGCCGCACCTGATGCGCCAGGCCTCCTTCACGGCCAGCGTCTTGACGTCGGTCGTGCCTTTCGTCTCTACCACCAGATACACCCGTCCATCGCTCTGGCGCACGATGGCCCAGTCGGGATTGTATCCGCCCAGGGGCGTCTCGACTTTAAACCTAATGCCATTCGGATATTATAGGCGAGGAGCGGTCTTGGCAGTTTGAATTCCGAGGGAAATCAACCCTTCCGGGCTTGGCGGCGGTAGCGTT
>CAISJA010000474.1 GCA_903885525.1 uncultured Opitutaceae bacterium | reverse complement strand
GCAGGAGGCCGCCGAACCCCAGCGAGTAGTTGTCGATTTTTTCCAGCGTGGCGGGCGGGCGAAGATCGGTCGCTGGGTTGACGAGACTCGGGGTCTCCGTGTTGCTGAAGCCGTAGTTGCCCGTGAGCACCGGATCGAAGATGCCGAGCTGCTCGGTCACTTGGGCGGAGGCGATCGAGACATTGAACGCGCTGGACTTGATGGAGAAATTTTTGGCGAGCGCCCGTTCGATTGCCTGCGGCAGGGTCAGCCGGTCGGCTCCCTTCCTGCCTGCGTCCGTCCCCGCAGGGATTTCCAACGCCCGTGCGACAGGCAGGGCGAACAGACAGGTGCAGAGCAGGAGTTGCTGGAAGTAAAACATGGGGTGGGCGGACCGGCAATTGCACGCCGCGTGCCAGTGGGTAACGAATTTCGCAACAGTTACCAATCCAGTTGGTTATAATATTTCAAGCGCCCTCGAACGATCGGGCATTGTCCACCGTCGGGATGCCGCTTTCCCAAAAGCGGGAAGCTGAATCTTTCGAGCAGGCCGGCGGATAGGCCTATACACCGGCACGCGGTGCCATCGCGCCCGGCTCCCGCTAGCGACGCGCATCGACGTAGTGTCGAGGTAAGCCTGAAGCCAGGCAACCGGCACAGGACTGTTGTATGGCTCGTCTGCGAGGCGGGTCAATCCGCAGCGGGAATTTGCTGGTCCGGCTCCGGTCCTATTCCCAGCCGATCGGGCGCCCCTTGTTCTGCTCCTGTAGCCACTGCAGCAGGGGGGCATAGTACTCCACCATGGCGCGCGTGCTGAGTTCCTCGCCGGTTGTTTCCCGCAGAATTTTGCGCCAATCCTCCGTCCTGCCCCGGGCCATGATATTGCGGAGGAAGTCGCCGACCTCCTTGTTGTTCGCATAATTGCAGCTCTGCGGCGGCTGGTGCAGGATGTGTTTGGCGATGTAATCGTGGAGCTGGTACTTGAACACCTGCGCGATGGCATAACTGTAATAATAGGCCGGGGTGTCGTTGAGATGGGTTTTGGTCGCGGCGTCGCACCATTCCTCGCTGCGGGCGGCGGGCGGCTCCACGCCCTGGAAATCGCGCACATATTGCCACCAGCGTTGGTTCCACTCCCCGGCCGGAAGGTTGTGCGCGTAGATGTCGGCCTCCCAGTGCGTGACGACGCCGGAAGACCAGTAGATGAACGGGATGCCGGGCGAGAGGCCGTTGGCGAGGAGGAAGGCCGTCTGGTCGGCCTGGAAATCGGCGGGCAGGACGCCCAGCGATTTCAAGTAGGGGACCTGCGAGGCCGCCAGGGCGGTGAGTTCGCCGAAGCCCTCGTGAAAGGCCGGGTTGGCCCCGTCGCGCAGCAGCGGTGGCACACCGGGCCGGGTATAGCTCATGAAATAGTAGACATGCCCGAGCTCGTGGTGGGCGGTGGCAAACCACCAGGGATTGGGTTCGATCGACTGGAGGGAGCGGATGTCGTTGCCCAGGTCGAGGTGCCAGGCCGAGGCGTGGGTGTTCTTCTTGCGCGGGTCGCCGGCGGGGACTGGATAAAGGTCGGACTTGGTCCAGAAGGTCGCCGGCATTTTCGGAAAGCCCAGCCCGGTGTAAAATGACTCGGCGCTCTTCACGATCCATTCGCTGGTGCGGCCCTGGAAGAATGGCGTCAGGTCGGCGCCGTCCGCGAGACCGTTCCACTCCTGCGCCCAGCGGTTGTTGATCCAGTGGGCGGGAATGAGCCGGGGCACGGGCTGGTGGTACTTCTCCGCCAGCTTGTATTTCGTCCAGGTGTGCAGCTGGAGGTAGAGCGGGCGCAGGACCCGCATGAAGTCGTCGTTCAGTTGCAGCATTTCCTCGGTGGTCATGCCATAGCCGGCCACCTGCAGGGCGAAGTAGTCATGGTAGCCCATTTCCTGTGCGACACCGTTGCGCAGATCGCGCAGGCGGATGAGACCGGCTTTGAGGGCCTTGCCTGACTCCTTCGAGGCTTCCCACACCGCCTGCCGCTCGCCAAGGTCCGCGCTCGATTGGAGCAGGTTGTCGATTTCATTCACGGTGACGGGCTTTCCGTGAAGGTGAAATTCAAAGCCGTTGAGGGTCGAGGCCTGGGTGGTCTCGGCTTCGATGCGGGCGGAGGTCAGGGCCGGATTCGTCATCGGCGACTCTGCGGCGACGAGAAGGATTTTCTCCAGCTGCCGGATGGTGAGGTCGTTCAGTTCATTCCGGTGAAACAGGAGGGCCTTGGTTTCGGTGATGAGGGCGGGGTTGCCCATGAAGGCGGCCCGGGCCTTGCCGGCG
>CAISJA010000473.1 GCA_903885525.1 uncultured Opitutaceae bacterium | reverse complement strand
GAGCAAAACCAGCTTTCGCACTAAAATCATCAATTACGCCGGCGCCCGCCGACACCTTGCTCGCATTCCTATGCAAGCAGTTGCATCGTCATATCCACTCCCTGTGGGACGGGACTGTTTTTGATTCAGGGGTGGTTCATGCTGGTCCCGGCCGGTACCCGTGCGCCTGAGTTGTGTTATGATTCCATGGAGGATGCGCTGGCCCGGGCGGCAAACGAACTGGGAAACAATAAGGCGGACGCCACCGCCGTTCCGGCCTTTCTCGCCTGTTCCCAGCAGCCGCAGCTGTTGCGTCTGCTGCTTGGCGGCTTGATGTCTGCGGTCGACGGGCTGCCGAAAAACCGCCAGCCGGACGCAGAGGCGATGGTCGGGATCACCCTGTTGCTCCGGGTCATCCTGGATGAGCTGGACATCGCCCTGCGCCGGTAGGCCGGGGGCAGGCGGCTGGTTTGGCGGCGGACAGGTCGCCCGGAATTTCAGACTTTCCGCCCCGCGTTTCTTCCGTCCTGCTCAACCCATGCCCAATCTCGCCTACGATCAGATCCAGGCCGCCCTCGCCGGGCAGCCGCTTTTCGAGGCAAAGACATGGCGGCTGGCCCCGCGGGCCTGGCCGCTGACTCCGGCGCAGGAGGAGGAGCTCGGCCGGATCGGCACCGCCTGCTTCGAATTTCATCAGGCCTTGGAAACGCTCTACCTGCGTTCCGTCCAGGGCAAGAGCCTGCTGCGCAACAAGGCATTGCTCGCCCCCTGGGTCGCGGACTATCTCGATCGCGGCAAGCCGGCCGCCATCCTCCAGCATGCGCGCGATCCGCGCCACCGCGGGGCGTTCCCCACGGTGCTGCGGCCGGACCTGCTGCTGACCGACGACGGGTTTGCCCTGACCGAACTCGACTCCGTGCCCGGTGGCATCGGGCTGACGGCCTTCCTCAACCGGCTGTACGGAGGCGAGAGCGACCCGGCGGTGATCGGGCACGGCGACGCCATGGTCCAGGGTTTCCACCGGTCGCTGGCTGCGCTCAGGCCCGCCCTGCGCAACCCTCTGATCGCCCTGCTGGTCAGCGACGAGGCGGCGACCTACCGGCCGGAAATGACCTGGCTGGCGGAGCAGTTGCAGCGGTCGGGCCGGCGCGTCTTTTGCCTGCGCCCGGATGACGTGTTCCCGCTCGGCGGGGAGCTGTTTTTCGACCTCGAGGGAGTGCCCGAGAAGATCGACATCATCTACCGTTTCTTCGAGCTGTTCGACTGGGCCAACATCAAGGGTGCGGGCCATATCCTGGAAGCCTGGTCGGCCGGGCAGGTGGCGATCAGCCCGCCGATGCGCCATTTCCAGGAGGAGAAACTCGCGCTGGCGCTTTTTCACCACCACCTGCTGCAGGAATTTTGGGCCGAAAACCTCGGCCGCGGCAGCCACGAGCTGCTCCGCCGGATCATCCCGCATTCCTGGGTCATGGATCCGGCCCCGTTGCCGCCCGGTGCGGTCCTCGACGGACCCCGCGTCGGCGGGCGGCTGCTCAACGATTGGCGCGACCTGCTGGGCGCCTCGCAGAAGGAGCGCGACCTGATCATCAAGATTTCCGGCTTCCATGAAACGGCCTGGGGGGCGCGCAGCGTGGTGTTGGGCAGCGATTGCTCCCGGGAGGAGTGGGCGGCCGGGGTCGAGCAGGCCCTGCAAGCGGCGCCGGCCAACCTGTACCTGCTGCAAGAGTACCGGAAACCCCGACGGCTGGAGCACCAGGTGTTTTCTCCCCCTGCGGAGGGCCGGCCGGCGGTGGCCGCCACCCGGTCCGGGCGGCTGCGGCTCTGCCCTTACTACTTCGTGGTGGACGGACAGCCACGGCTCTCGGGTGCGCTGGCCACCTTTTGCCCGCCGGACAAGAAAATCATACACGGGATGAATGATGCAGCCTTGCTCCCGTGCCGGGTTGCCCCTGTAGTCTAAAGTGTGCGTTCATCCGCCACCAGCACCCGGGAATTCCGCTCCCTAGTCCGGTCTCCTGCACTCACTCTGCTCCTGGCGGTGCTGGCAGCCGGCGGGGGCAACGCTTTGCCGGCGGCGAACCCCGGCGCGCCGGAGCCGGCCGCCTTGCGCGCCAAGGCCGAGCAAGGCGATCCCGATGCGCAGAATGCCCTCGGCAACCTCTACACCGCCGGACAGGGCGTGGCCCAGGATTTTGCCGAGGCCATGAAATGGTACCGGGCGGCGGGGGAAAAGGGTTCTGCCGCCGCCCAGTTCAATCTCGGTCTCGCCTACGAGATGGGACGCGGTGTGCCCGCCGATCAAAAACAGGCGTTCCACTATTACATGCTGGCCGCCGAGCAGGGCTACGGCCCGGCCCAGTTCAATGTGGGCAACATGTATGCCGCCGGCCAGGCGGTCGGCCAGGATTTCTTCGAGGCCAATGTCTGGTACAAGCAGGCGGCAGAAAAAGGGATCGTGGAGGCCCAGTACAATCTCGGCCTGTTCTACGAGGCCGGGCGGGGCGTAAAAAAAGATGACGCCGAAGCGGCGCGCTGGTACCGGCAGGCGGCCGACCTCGGATTTGCCCGCGCCCAATACAGCCTCGGCCTCCTCTACGAAGATGGCCGCGGGGTGGCGCAAAACGATGCGGCGGCGGTCCGCCTCTATCAGCTGGCCGCCGGGCAGGGTTTCGGCCCGGCCCAGAACAACCTCGGATTGCTCTATGCCAACGGACGCGGCGGACTCGCCCTGGATTTGGCGCAGGCTTTCGCCTGGCTGACGCTTGCCACCGAGAATGGCGCGCCGGCCCCCGGGAGGGATTTCGTCGCCAAATCGCTGACTCCCGCCCAGCAGGAAAAGGCCGCCGGACTGGCGGCGGCGCTCCGCGCGCGGATTGCCGCCCGCGGTCTGCCGCCGGGCGCCGCTGCGCCTGCTGCCACTGTCGCCGGGGTGCCGTCGTCCGCCTCATCGCCCGCCGCGGACGGAAACTCCGGCACCGTGCCCGCCCAGGTCCGCCAGCTCACCGAAGCCCTGGACCGGGCGCAGGAGGCCAACAACCAACTGGCCGAGGCCAACCGCCGGCTCACGGTGGAAAACGCCAGCCTGCACCCCGCCACCTCGCCTCTGGCTGCAGAAGCCGGGGCCTCCGCCCAGGAGCTTGCGGGCAAGGACGCCAAGATCGCTTCCTTGTCGGCCAGGCTGACGCAATTGGAAACCGAATTGTCCGCCGCGCGGCCCGCGGCGCAGGAGGCCGAAAAACTCCGCGAGGAGGTGACCCGCCTCTCCCAGGCCAATCCCGAGGCCCGCGCGCAGCAAGATGAAATGAATCGGCTCCGCCGGCTGGCCGGCGAAGCCCGCAGCCTGCGCTCGATGAATGACCGCTTGGAATCCGAGCTCAAACGCTTCCATGCCGCCCGCACGTCCGCCTCCGCCGGGACGGATAATTCCCCGGTGGACGAACTCAACGCCCGGCTCGCCGCGTCCCAGACGGCTGCGGCCGAGGCCAGAAAGGAGGCCGACCAGCTTCAGGCGCAGGTGCGGCAATTGACGGCCGCCGCGCAATCCGCCCCCGCTCAGCCGGACCTGCATCCGGTCGTGGAAAACCTCCGGCACGAGCTGGCCCAGACCGGCGCCGCTCTCGACAAAAGCAACGCCGCCGTGGCCGAGCTGACCGGCGCCAAGGCCAGGTTGGAGCAAGACGTGGCGCAAGCCCGGCAGCTCGCCCAGGCCAAGGCGGCCGAGGGCGCGGAGCTGGCCCGCTGGCGCGGTCTGGCCGCCGAGGCGGAAGGCTTGCGCGGGGAAAACCGGCGTCTGCAAGCCAAGGCGGCGGACGCGGACACGTTGCGGCAGTTATCGGACCAGTTGCAGGCGGAAAATCGGCAGCTGAAAGCCGCGGCGGCAGACACCACCGCGCTCGATGCGGCCAAGGTGCAAGCCGCGGACTTGGCGCAGCAACTCGCCGCCGCCCGCCGCAGCCCGGCACCGGTGCCGGCCGAGACCGAGACCGAAGCCACTCGCAAGCTGCGCGGTGATCTGGCCGAAGCCAATCAGGCGGTGGACAAGCTGCAATCCCAGGTGGCGGAGTTGACCCTAGCCAACGACCGCCTGGCCAAGGATGCGGACAATGCCAAACGCTCCGCTGCGGCCGCGCTGGCCGCCCAATCGCAGGCGGTCGCGGCCAACCAGAACGACGCTTACAAGACCGAGATCAATACCCTGCAGGCCCGCGTGAGGGAACTCGAGGCCTCCGTCGAGGAGGAGCGCAACGGCACAGCCAAGGAGATCACCAGCCTGGCCACCCAGTTGCAACACGCCCGTGAGACCAACAAATCGCTTGCGGAGGCCAACCGCGCTCTTCTCACGGCCAAACAGGCGGACGATGCACCCAAGCGGGAGGATTATGAACAGACCCTGGCGAAGCTGCACGCGGCCACCGCGGCCGCCGAGGAGGATCACCGGCAGCTCCAGACCCTGACCGAGGCCAATGCCCGCCTCCGCACCGAGCGCGACGGCCTGAAGACCGTGCTGGCAGAAACCCAGAAGGAAGCCCAGGCACATGGGAATTCGGTGGGCGAGCTGACCCAGACAAACCAGAAATTGGAGCAGGAGCGCGAGGAATGGATGGCCAAGGCGCAGACTTTGTCCGCTGCGCTGGCTGACGTGCAGAAATCCTCCAGCGCCGCCGGAGGAAAACTGGTGGAGGAGAAGGCCGCCCTCCAGGAACGCCTCGCCGCCGCCAGCGCCGAATTGGCCAAGGTCCAGGCCGACAGCGGCACGCTGCAAAAGGCCGCCGCCGAGGCTGCCGCCCGCGCGGCGGCCAGCCAACTGGCCGCGGACAAGTCGGCGGAGGAAGCAGCCAGGCTGCAGGCCCGCCTGACGGAAGCAGAGAAGGCGGCGGATACGCACGGGGCCGCAGTTTCCGACCTGACCGAGACGAACAGCCGCCTGGAGGCGCAGCTCAAGGACCAGCAGACGCAAATCGACACCCTGCGGAGCGACAATGCCCGGCTGACGCAAAGCAACCAGAACGCCGGCCAGCAGCACGCCGCGGCGGAGAAGAGTGCCCAGGAGAATCTCGACGCCCTGAATGCGCAGCTGGCCCAGGCGCGGCAGGACCTCCAGGGCGCCCGGGAGGCACACGCCCGGCTGGTGGAAGGCAACCTCAGCCAGGAACGCGACCGCGCCGCCCTCCTCAGCCGGCTCCGCGCCGAGAACAGCGCGCTTTCCGCCCGGTTGGTCCAGGCGCAGGGCACACTCGATCAGATCGCCGCGGCGGCCCGGCTCGGCACCCCCGCCACCCAAATCGCTTCCGGCAACAGCCTGCCGGTGGTCCGGACCACGCCCGCCCAGCCGGAGGAGGCCCGCTACCACAGCGTCACCGAAGGCGACTCACTTTCCAAGCTCAGCATGCGCTACTACGGCACGACCGGGCGGTGGCAGGAAATCTATGCCGCCAACCGCGATCAACTCCAAGGCAGCAACGCCCTGCACGTCGGCCAGCAGTTGCGGATTCCCTGAAAGAAGAAGCCCGCATGCTGCGAGGCGGGCTCGATGTCGGGCTGAAAAATGCGGCCGGGGATCCGGCGGTAGGCTCAGGCGACCGCCGTCTTGTCGGGCTGGCCCAGGAGATGCCGGAAAAACGAATCGCGGCGCTGGCGGGCTGTGGCGAGGTCCTTGGTGCCCAGCGAGCGGCGGATGCGCTCCTTGGTCAGGGCGGTCGGGTAGACCGTGTAGTGCAGGAACCACGTGCCGTTGTTATTCCAGAGGTGGTGGTTCGGGTTGTCGGCGTTGAGGCGGACGGCTGGGAGTTGGATGACGTTGGACATGATGCGTGAGCTTTTGAGGGTTCGCGCACCAGGTTTCTAAAAACGAAAAGCCGTCTGAGTGCATCAGACGGCTTTTCATCTTTGGGACCTTTTGTTCGAGACCTTGCGGCCTCGCACATCCGGGTGACTTGCGTCACACGAAACCACCGTAGCTTATCCCTCGCTCGGTTGGCAGAACTGGCGGATTGCTCCGTCAATTCGTTCCTGATGCACCAGCCAGAATGTTAATCCGCCTCTCCAGAGCCAGCACAATAAATGTCATAATGAATAATCTTTGGCTGGGGTCGAATTCGGTTAAATAAATGATGGACAATATTTAACTAGCGAACTGGCGCTCGTAGTTTCGGCCTGGGCGGGACAATTATGTGGATGCTGGGGGTGCAGGCCGGCGCGCCCGATCAGGAAACGGTGGGTGCCGCGGCGTCTGATTGCTCGCGAGGAGGCATTGATTTGACGGTCGCCTGGCCACCGGCTCCATAGTGTCCATACAGGGCAAGCTTCTCCCGGACTTTGGCGATTTCTTTCTCAGGGAGAATCACCGGTTCAGCGACCTGCAGGGCGCTGAGATACATCGCGGCCAGCGTTTCGGCTTCCGCGGTCAGGGTGAGCGCCCGCTCCAGCGACGGTCCGAGCACGATCAGGCCGTGGTTGCCCATCAGGGCGGCCTGGCGGCCGGCCAGCGCCTTGAGCAAGTGGTCGGAGAGCTCCGGAGTGCCATAGGTGGCATAGCCGGAGCAACGGATGCTGTTGCCGCCAAAGAGGGCGATCAGGTAGTGAAAGGCCGGGATGTCACGCCTCAGGCAGGCCAGGGTGGTGGCGTGCCGGCTGTGCGTGTGGATGATGGCGCTGGCGTCGCGGCGCTGCCGCAGGATGTCGAGATGCAGGTGCCATTCGCTGGAGGGCGTCCGGTGGCCGGTCGCGGTGCCGTCGAGTTTCAGGTGCACGATGTCCTCGGGCTGCATGACAGCGTAGGGCAGGGCGGTGGGAGTGAGGAGAAAGCCGTCCTCCGGATTGGCGGATACGCGGATGCTGACATTGCCCGAGGTGCCTTGGTTGAGGCCGCGGCGCTCCAGTTCCCGGCAGGTGGCGATGATTTGCTGGCGCAGGGTGAATTCGGCGGGAGTCATGCAGCAAATGATCGAATCAAAACAGTCCCGTCCCACAGGGAGTGGATATGACGATGCAACTGCTTGCATAGGAATGCGAGCAAGGTGTCGGCGGGGCGCCGGCGTAATTGATGATTTTAGTGCGAAAGCTGGTTTTGCTCGGGAAGAATCACGCGTGCTGTC
>CAISJA010000472.1 GCA_903885525.1 uncultured Opitutaceae bacterium | reverse complement strand
GGTTCGTCGCAGAACAGCAGGCGCGGCCGGTTGCTGAAGGCCCGCGCCAGGGCCACCCGCTGCTGCTCCCCACCCGAAAGTTTGACCGGATAATGGTCCATCCGCCCGCCCAGGCCCACCCGGCCCAGCAGTTCCCGCGCCGCCCCCTCCCCTCCCGCCTCGCCGCGCAGTTCGAGCGGAACCAGGACGTTTTCCAACGCGGTCAGCGTCGGGATGAGCTGGAAATTCTGGAAGACAAACCCGACCGACTCGTTGCGCACCCGCGCCCGGCCATCCTCATCCAGCGTCCCCAGGCTGCGCCCGTCCACCTCGACCACGCCCTGGCTCGGCATATCCAACCCCGCACAGAGCCCGAGCAGCGTCGTCTTGCCGCTGCCGGAAGGCCCGACGATGGCGCAGGTCTCCCCGGCCGCGAGGGCGAACGACACGTCGCGCAGCACCGTCAGCCGGCCACCCGCGGTGGGATAGGTCTTGGTCAGGTGCTGGACATTCAGGATGGTTTGGGCACACATGGGCGGCGATGGCCTGTAACACACTCAAGCCCGGGAAAAGCGCAAAGGAGTTTGTTCAACGGGTCCTGCACCGGGTCGGGTGGTGGTGCAGCCTGGCCGGCCTGCTCGCCGGCCTCCGGGCGGAAGCGGCGGGAGCAGCGGAAATGAAGACGCTCGTCTTTTTTGGCGACAGCCTGACCGCAGGGGCCGGAGTGGATCCCACCGAGGCTTACCCGGCGGTGATCGGGCGGAAGCTGGCCGCGGCCTCCCTCCCGTGGCGTGTGGTCAACGCCGGGCTGAGCGGCGAGACCACCGCGGGCGGACTGCGGCGGCTCGCCTGGGTCCTACGGCAGCCCGTCGACCTCATCGTGCTTGAACTCGGCGGCAACGACGGCCTGCGCGGCCTCGACCCCAGCCTCACGCGCGCCAACCTACAGGCCATGATCGACCGCATCCATGCCCTCCGCCCCCAGGCCAGGATCATCCTGGCAGGCATGCAGGTGCCGCCCAACCTCGGCCCCGACTACACCCGCGCCTTTGCCCGCCTCTACCCCGAGCTGGCCGAAAAAAACCACACCGGGCTCATCCCCTTCCTGCTCGCCGGCGTCGGCGGCATGCCGGAGCTGAACCAGGCCGACGGCATCCATCCGACACCCGCCGGGCACCACCAAGTGGCGGAAACCGTGTGGCCGATCCTGCTCCCCTACCTGTAGGCCTCCAAGCTCAACGCCGCCCGGGCTAGGAAATCCCTTCTCCGCAAAGCAGAGCGTCCCGTCCGCCCGAGCCGTTAGCCGGCCAGCTGCTCCGGGGTGGCCGGCGCCAACTTCGCCCGCACTTCGGGCGGAATCGCCTGGGAGATCATGCCGCCCTCCGCCGTTCCGCCCACGCACACCGCCGTGATCCCGCCGCGGGCCAGCACCGCCGGCTGCGCCTGCCCGTCGACCACCTTGCGAAAGCGGAATGCATAGGTGATCGCCTTCGTCCCGATTTTCTGGACCAGCAACTGCACCTGCACGACATCGCCGAAACGGAACGGGGCGTGAAACTCGCAATGGACGTTCACCCGCGGCCAGCCGGTGGCTTGTCCCGGGGAGAAATCGACCAGCGGCAGGGCCAGCTCCCGGCAGAACGCCATCTCGCAGGATTCCATCCAGCGGAAGTAATTTGAGAAATGCACGATCCCGGCCATGTCGGTCTCGGCAAACTCCACATTGCGGGTCTGGGTGAACTCGGAGCGCATGCCGGCAGGATTGCCGCCAGCACCGGGGAGGGCAATGCCCGATGCGGCGGATCGCCCCGGACGAAACGGCGGCCCGCGCCATCCTCCGCCTCGCCGCCCGCGGCCGGTCCTCCGCCCACCCGATGAATTCGCGGCGGAGCAGGGACTGGGAAGTGGGACGGCCGGTTGTCATTTCAACGGGATATTTCCTGCCCCACGTTGCGATTCTGGAGCGAACACCGGCGGTCTTTCGCTCTGTCCCCAAGCCGAGGGTTGCGCGCCCAGCCGTAACGTGAGCGTGCCGCCAGCCGTGATCTCGGCATGTGTCAGCCATGCGCGTTGCAGCGGCTGGCCGTTGAGCGTGGCGTCCTGGATGAATTTATTTTCGGCCGAGGCCTGCGCTGCTGCGATGACGAACACCCGGCCCCCGCCGAGGTCGATCGTGGTGCGCGTGAAGATCGGGCTGACAATGTAATAGAGCGGTTGGCCGGCATTGGGATAAAGGCCGGCCGCATTCCAGACATACCACGAACTCATCGCCCCGCCGTCGTCATTGCCCGGCAGTCCGCCACGCCCGGGATGATACTCGCCGGCCAGGATGCGACGGACCAGCGCCTGCGTGCGCTCGGGGCGACCGGCATAGAGGTAGAGATACGCGGCGAGCAAGTCGGGCTCGTTGTCGTGCGTGTAGAGGCCTTTGGGATCCAGCGAGGCGGCACCAGGCTTCAAACCGAAGAACACATCGAGCCATTCCGCAAACGGCGCATCACCGCCCAACCGAGAAACCAAGGCATACGGATCCTGCGGCACCGAGGTGGCGTATTGGTATCCCGTGCCCTCGTAATACGGCGCGCCCCACCACGCAAAGCGCGCGGACATCGTGGAGTAGTTGGCGGTCGGCGAGTAGTTCTCCATCCAGCGGCCGTTGGCATGCCGTGGGCGGATGGAGTGTGTTTCCGCATCCCATAGGTTGGTCCAGTTGGACGCGCGTGCGAAGTAGCGCGCCGCGTCCGCCGCGTGGCCCAGCCGCTGCGCCACGAGGGCGAGACAGAAATCGTTGTAGGAGTAGTCGACGGTGCGGGAGGCGGAGCGGGGCGTGTCGAGGCTGACATAACCGAGCCGGAGGTAGTCGCGCAGCTCGCGTCCCTCGTAAAGCGGGCGGGAACTCTCGACCTCGGCATTTTTCCGCATGGCCGCATAGGCTGTGGCGTAGTCGATGCCGTCGAGCCCTTTGACCAAGGCATCGGCGACGAGCACGTCGGCGTTGGAGCCGCCTTGGATCATACCGTTGGCCCCGGCGATGCGCGCGTCCGGCATCCAGCCGGTGTGGCGATAGGTGTCGACCAGCGACCGCACCATGTCGCGTTGGCGTCCCGGCGCGATGAGCGTCAACAGCGGGTGCAGGCAGCGGAACGTATCCCAGAGGCAGTAGAAGTCCTCGTAGTGCGGCTCCGGCGAGTCCCACCATGCGTTCTCGCCAGTCAGGTCGTGGGGCATGGAATGGACGCGGTAAAGTGCCGTGTGAAACATCCGCCGTTCCTCCGGCGTGCCACCCTCGACCGTGATCTTCGCGAGGGCTTCCTGCCACAGCGCCTCGGCGCGGCCGCGGATGGTATCGAAATTGGCGCCGGCGGTTTCGTGTTCGAGGTTGGCGCGGGCTTGAGCGGGGCTCACAAACGACAACCCGACTTTGACTTCGATCACCGGGCCGCCCGCCGCGGTGTCGAAGGTCGCCCATACACCGGCTGCGGTCCGTTCGGCATTGACCAAGGTCTGGTCCGCATAGAGTTGTTTGCCGCGCCACACGCCGTGCGCGGTGAAAGGCTGGCTGAATTCCAGCGCGAAATGCAGCGTGTAGGGCGAAGGGTTCCAGCCGCCGATGAAGTTGCCGGTGCCCTCAAGCCGGTTCGGCCCGACAAAGCGGGCGGTGCATTCCACGGGGGTTTGTCGCGCCGGGCTGCCCGGATTGGCCACCGCCGCGAGATCCAGGAGGAGCTGCGCCTGCGTGGTGGCGGGAAACGTATAACGGTGCACGGCGACCAGACGGGTCGCGGTCAACTCGGCGCGCACGCCCGGCCGCGTGAGCTGGACGGAATAGTAGCCCGGGGCAGCGGCCTCTTCGGCTTTGGGCGAGGCCAAATCCTCCGGCGCGGGCGGGCCGACCTGCGGAGTGATCCGGAAGTTGCCGTATTTGCTGCCACCGCCGGTGCCGGAAACATGGGTCTGGGAAAAACCGATGATCGGCTCCGATGAGATGTAACCGGACGTGTCTTGTCGCGCTGTGTCCGGACTCGGATGGGCGAAGCCAAATGGCACCTGCGGCCCGGGCACCAGATTGCCGCCGTTGTCGGTGCCGATGAAGGGATCAACATCGCCCGGGAGCGCGGCCAGGCAGGGGCCGGCGGCAATGCAAGCGATGGCTCCAAGGAAGAAAATGGTTCGCAGAGATTTCATGGGGATGTCCCAGGTGTCGTAAAAGAGCTGAGTGGAGGCAGCGTAGGATTGGTTTCAGGGCCAAGTCGGAGGACGTCAGGTACTGACTCTTGACAACGGAACCTGCCAACCGCGACCAATCCGCTGCAATCGACCGGCACATTCAAGGATCAATTCGAAGAAAGATTTGAGATCAGGAGTTGACGAAAACATTGAGCCGGAGACTTCCAGCCGAGGATTTTGCGGGGACGGTCGTTGCGCATTTCCTGATAGGCACTGAGCTGCTGGTAGGAAACCAGCGACAGGTCTGTGCACTTGGGCAGGTAGTGGCGGATGCGTCCATTCTGGCTCTCACAGGTGCCCCGCTCCCACGGACTGTGCGGATGGCAGAAAAAGACCTGCAACTTCAGCTCCGCGGCGAGCAACTCGTGCTCAGCCATCTCCTTGCCTTGATCGTTCCAGCGGACCCGCGTCAGGATTGGACGCCGGCCAGGCAGCAGTGCTTGAACTTCTTGCCACTGCCGCAGGGGCAGGGTTCATTGCGGCCGACCTTGGGGGCGTCCGCCTTGAACGGTGCCGGCCCGAGCCGCAGCGCCTTCCAATAGACCCAGGTGCCGTTGACGCGGCGAAATTCGGACTTCTCGTGCAGCACCTGCTCGTGCCCTTGGTCGGTGCCGTAGGCCGAAAAATCGACCGTGGCGACATCGGTGGCGGCCCCGGCCTCGTGGGCGTGGATGAGCAATTTCGTCCAGACGGTGGACGGCTCGCCCGCTTCCTCGACGTAGGGATGGCCGGCGTTGGAGTGGTCGGAATGGTGAAGAAACCGGAAGTCGTGCACCACATGCGCCGTGAAACGCGCCCGCATCAGCGCCTCGGCGGTCGGGGCCGGCTGCGCGCCGGCGAGCACCGGCTGGCAGCACAATCCGTAATTCTGGGCGCTGCCGCAGGGGCAGGGCTGCCCGGGCAGGACGGAGGCGGGAGGAGTGGTCGGGGTGCTCATGCCCGGAACCTCTCCGGCCCGACAGCCGGAGGCGAGGCGAAAGGTGCGCGGGAACTCCGGCCAAAACCATCAGGCCGCCGGATGGACAGTAGCCCGCCGAATAGCCGGAATCCGCGCAGCAATCCGGCCAAAATGTGCGATACTGTCGCCGTTCAACCCCAGGTAGCCATGAAACCCGAAACCCATGAGCTAGGATTGGTAACCGTGGCGATGCCCGCCGAGGCCCGGCGGGACAGTCGGCAGGAGCGGCGCGCCGCCGCCCATCTCGACGACCCCGCGAAGCGGTGGCAGCGCCCCGCCGGCCCGCCCGATCACCGCCGCGATGTCGAGGCCGGCTTGGCTCCGCAGCGCAACCGCTCGCGCCAGACCGAGGCCCGGACGATGGCCCAGTGCCATGTGCGCCGCGGCCGGCGCGCCCCGGCGGGCTGAACCCGCATGTGCTGTTCCGGCCCGCGACCGCCCGGCGGGGCGGCTTCCACCCGCAGCGCCGGCCGGGCCGGAG
>CAISJA010000471.1 GCA_903885525.1 uncultured Opitutaceae bacterium | reverse complement strand
CCTTGTTGGTGGCGGCGCAGACGCGGACGTTCACCTTGATTGTTTCGGTGCCGCCCACACGCTGGATTTCACCTTCCTGCAGCACGCGCAGGATCTTGGTCTGGGTGGCCGGCGTCATGTCGCCGATCTCGTCGAGGAAGATGGTGCCGCCGTCGCAGATTTCGAATTTGCCCAGGCGCATGGCCGTCGCGCCCGTGAACGAGCCGCGTTCGTGGCCGAAGAGTTCGCTCTCGATCAGGTTCTCGGGGATGGCGGCGCAATTGACCGCAACAAAGGGCTTGGTGGCGCGGTGGCTGTGGCGGTGCAGGCCGCGGGCGACCAGCTCCTTGCCCGTGCCGCTCTCGCCCGTGACCATGACGGAGGCGTCGCTCGCCGCAAACTGCCCGACCACCTTGAAGACGGTCTGCATGGCGGACGAGGTCCCGACGATGCCCTCCTTATGCTCCTCCGTGTTGACCACCGGGTGATAGGTGCCGACGGAGCGGCTGTCAGCCTGGGTGCGCAGGGCGCTTTCCACCAGGGCAATGAGCTTCGGGGGATCGAAGGGCTTTACCACATAGTCGAAGGCGCCGTACTTCATGGCCTCGATCGCGGTCTGGGCTGTGCCGTAGGCGGTCATGAAGATGACCAATTGGCGCGGGCTGGCGGAGCGGATGTGCTGGAGCGTTTCTAGGCCGGTCATCCCGGTCATGCGGTTGTCGAGCAGCACCACATCGGGCACCTGCTTCTTGACTGCGGCCACGCCCTCTTCGCCGCTGGCGGCCTCCTGCACCCGGTAGTGCTGTGAGCTCAACACCCGGTTGAGCGAATAACGCACCTCGGTATCGTCATCGATCACGAGGATGGTGGGTGCGGAGGTGTCGACGGTCATGTGGGGGGAATTGGATAGCTCTTTCGCCAAAGCTGGTTCTACTTACGCTCCATGCTGCGGTGGTCAATTAACTTGTTTCGGGTCTTCGGCATCCAGCTCGCGCTGCATGTGAGCTTTCTTCTCTTCCTGGCCTACGAAGGTTGGGAGGGGTGGCGCGAAGGCGGTTGGGAAGGCTTGGTCGGCAGCCTGGCGCTGATCGTGCTGTTTTTTGTCTGTGTGGTGATGCACGAACTGGGCCATTCCCTCACCGCACGCCGGTTTGGCGTCAAGGTGCCCCGCATCCTGCTCATGCCGATCGGCGGCATGGCGGAATTCGACCATATCCCGCAACAGCCGCGGGCGGAATTCCTCATCACCGCGGCCGGCCCTCTGGTTAACTTCGTCATCGCCGCCCTCCTGTACGCCCTCTTTGGCGTGCCCAAGGGCTGGCCGGCCCTCAACACGGAGTTTCCCGACACCTGGCTGGGGCTCGCCCAGGTGCTGCTGTCGTGGAACGTCACCATGGGTTGCTTCAATCTACTCCCGGTCTTCCCGATGGATGGCGGACGCATCTTCCGGGCCGGACTGGCGACTCGGATGAATTATGTCCGGGCGACCTATTGGGCCTCTTTGGTGGGCAAAGCACTGGCGTTGGGCGGCGGCGTGGTGGCGGCATACTTCTGGCACAATTTTCTGCTCGCGGGACTCTTCCTGTTCATCTTTTTCGCGGGCGAGACGGAATACCGCTCGGTCCTGCGCCGGGAGCGCGAGGATGCCTACTGGGCGGAGATGGCCCGCCGGCTGGCTGCGGTCGCGCCAGTCACGCCTGAATCCCCCCCGCCCCGGCTGAGCGACTGCTACCACGGGCCCAATTGAGCGGCCACCAGCGAGGGACGCGGCCCAGCGCCTCCCCTGATGTCGTGGATGTGCTGCATACAAAGCCGGCAAGCTACCCTGGGCGAGATCGGACTGTGCTGGCGGCAACGTCGTCTTGAAATTCGTGACCGCCTTGCCCTGCCGGGTGTGCAGCCCCGCCTCGATTTGGAGCGCGAGCACGTTCCGCGACCAGCCGTGCTCCACCGCCTTGCCCGCATACCAAAGGCGATCCTCCGGCTTTCCTGTTTTGTGAAGGAGCAGAAGATTGTGTCCCCACGGCAACGAGGCAAAAGGCTCGGGCGGCTGGGTGGCCAATTGTGCAACGGTCGCTTGCACAATTGGCGCACGGGGGGCGATTTTCCCGGCTGATTCTGTCGCAAGCCGTGACAGATTCGGCTTGGGGGAGGATTCTGTCACAGGCCGTGACAGAATCCTGTTGCCGTCGGCATAGGCAGCGTAAAACGCCCGCATTCGCCAGACATTGAGCGGCGAGAACCCAGCTACTCCGGGAAATTCCCGCTGCAAGTCCGCCGCGAGCTGCGCGACCACCTGCTTTCCGTAGCCCTTCGTACGCTGAGCTTTGACGCTTAGTCGCCCGATGTCCCAGTAGAGCGCCAGCAATTCCCGGTTGGCCGCCAACCCTGCCCTGATGCGAGCCGCCTGCACTCGCGCCTTAACGTCGGCCAACAGCGGAGCGTAGTCCGCCGGCAACGCGGCGACGGTCTTGGATGGTTTTGCGACCTTCCTTTGCCGGCTTTCACCCTATCGCCTAGGGCGAGTTCGACACTATCTTTGACTCTAAGTCCCTGCCCACCAATAGGGGCTGTAAAAACCACGTGCCCGAGTCGAGATGGCGTCCCCGGCGTGACTCGAACACGCGACCGTCGGTTTAGAAAACCGATGCTCTATCCAGCTG
>CAISJA010000470.1 GCA_903885525.1 uncultured Opitutaceae bacterium | reverse complement strand
TTGATGCGTCCGTCCTGCGGCAGGCGTTTTTCCGAGATGTTGAGCCGGGCCATGATCTTGAGGCGGGAGATGATGGCGTCCTGGTAACGGAGCAGATTTTCCGGGAGGGGAATCGGCACCAGCAGGCCGTCGACGCGATAGCGGATGCGGAGCTGCCCCTCCTGCGGCTCGAAGTGAATGTCCGTCGCCCCGTCCTCAATCGCCTGGGTGATGACCTCCGTGACGAAGCGCACCACCGCCGCCTCCTCGTCCACGTCGTTGTCCGCCGCGCCCGTATCCACAGGCTGGTTGAGCCCCTCGGGGTCGTCCTCCAGGCTGCCGGCGCCGATGCCGTAGTGCTCGACGATCGCCTGGGCCACGCGGTCAGCCGGGGCGAGCCACCACTGCTGCGGGCGGGGATCGAAGGTGGCGATCCAGTCGCGCATCACCGCATCCGGCGGCCAGGGCGTGGCGAGCCAGAGGGCGCCGGTGGCTTCGGCCGGAGTGACGGGCACCACCTGAAAATCCCGGGCGAGCCGGGCGGGCAGCCGGGTGGCGGCGGCCTTGTCCACCTTCAGTTCAAGCAGCCGGTCCAGGTCCGCTGAACTGGCCAGGGTCTGGAGCGCCTCCTCGGGGGTCTGCCCCAGGTGGAGCGCCAGGGCAGGGAGCCGCTGGTCGCGCGGGAGGGCCAGCAAGGTGCGGACGGTGTCCTCGCCCAGGCGCGAGCGAAGGTCGGCGGTGAGCGCCACGGATTCAGCGGGCATGGTCAGGACTTGGCGTTCGGGAGGATGGCCTGCCTGATCTTGGACCGCTGCTCCTTCGGCAGCGTTTCCAATTGGCGCAGGGCGGGGGCATTGTCCTCGTCGGTGTTCGTCAGCACCGTGGGGCGGAGAAAGAAAATCAAGTCGGTCCGGGTATTGTCCCGGGTGCGCGAGCCGAAGAGGTCGCCGATGAACGGAATCGGACCGAGGCGGTTGGTGGATTTCGTCTCGTTGCGCTGCTGCAGACCGCCCAAGACGATGATCTCGCCGCTTTTCGCACTGACAAAGGAATCGGTCGTCCGCGAGCCGATGATCGGCTGGGAGTTGCCATCGATCGTCACCGAACCGGTGACTTGCTTCACCTCCTGCTGCATATCGAGCTGCACCGAGCCGTCGGCTCCGATCAGCGGTTTCACGGTGAGCGTGATGCCGATGTCCTTGTAGCTGACCTGCGAATTGTACCCGGCGGCGACGTTGCCGGCGGCCGCCGTGGTGGTGCCGGTGTTGACGTAGCTCGTGATGATGGGCTGCTCGGTGCCGACGAAAATTTTGCCCGACTTGTTGTGCGTGGTGATGATGTTGGGGACGGAAAGGATGTTGGTGATCGTCTTGCGCGGCGTGGTGGAGAGGCCGATCGTGGCAGCGAGGTCGAGATTGCCGTTGGTGGGGTTGCGGCTGACCGTGCCGCCGGTGATTGAGGTGCCGGCCGCAGCCGCGCTGAAGCCCACGATTTTGTCCTTCACCACCGTCAGGCCGAGGGCGCTGATGCCGTCCGTCGCGGCATCGTCGAGGGTGACTTCGGCGATCACCACCTCGATGCGCACCTGGGCGAGCAGGACATCGATCTTGGCCACCAGGTCCCGGATCAGGCGGATGTCGTCGACCGTGCCGGAGGCCACAATCGAATTGCTGCGTTCCTCGGGCAGGATCGTGAGGATGGGGCTGAACTGGCTGGAAGATTCCAGCCCGAGACCGAGGCCGGCCAGCGCGGGAGCGGCCGGGAGCGGCGCGGCGGCCGGCGCGCCCGGGGCGGCGGCGGGCGGCGTGGAATTGACGACGGCATTCAGCGCGCGGACCTGGTCCGACCCGGTGGTTTTCGCCGCATTGTTCTGGCCGGTGACGAGCTGGCTGAGGATGGTGGCCACATCCTTGGCGGCGGCATGCTTGAGGAAGATGACCTCGTTGCGGGTGTTCGGGTCCGACTTCACATCGAGTTTGGCGATGAGGTCGTTAAAGAAGGCAAACTGGCGTGAATCGGTGATCAGCACGATCTGGTTGGTGCGGTCGTCCGCGCTGTAGCTGGTGGCTGTGCCGAGCTGGCTTTGGAGGGCACCATTGAGCATCGTCCGCATCTTGGTCACCACATCGCTGGCCTTGGCGAAATGCAGCGAGTAGAATTTCGGGGAGAGCCCGGCCAGGGCCGGTTGGTCGAGGCGGGCCACGAGCGTCTCGATGCGTTGCAGGTTGGAAACGGAATCGGTGATGAGGGCGGAGTTGGTTTTTTCGAAGACCAGCGGCGGGCTGGCCGCCGCGGGATTGAGCAAGGCGGCGATCTGGGGCATGAACTCGGACACCCGCAGGAATTGGAGCTGGAAGAGCTTGCTGGCGGTGCGGCCGCTGGGGGTGAGGTCCAAGGTCGATCCCTCGATGTACTCCGGTGCCTCGGATTTGGCATCCTTGAGCGCCGTGACCTTCAGGAAGCGCTGGCCAAGGGGCGTCAGGGCGATGCCGTTCAGGTTGAGGAGCGTCTCCACCGCCTGGATGGCTTCTTTTTTGCTCACCTTTTCCTTGAGCGACAAGGAAACGGTTACCTCGGGCAGATTCTGGGGACGAAGCAGGGACTTGCCCGTCCAACGCTCCAGCAGGCTAAGCACGGAGTCGAGGCTGTCGCCCGGCATGTTGATCGGGCCGATGGTATCACCCTGCTCGGGGATCACCGCTGGTGGCGGCGGTGTGGCGGGAGGAAGACCCGCGGGGCCGGTCGCGCCCGTGGGGGGAGCGGCATCAAGGACGGATAGAGACAGACCGAGGTAAAGAAAGAGAGTGGATTTGGTCATGGCCGCGAAGGCACAGGGAGGAGTGGGTGAATAAAGCCGGCACGAACATGGACGGCGACAGGCCCAAGGCAAGCCGGTGATGCCACGATTCTGCCCACAATGGTCAGGGTTGGTGCATTCGACCGGAGAAAATTCATTTTTTGTCGCTTCTTTCGCGAGTGAGGTCGGGCGGGGTTGCTGACCAGGAAATGCCCCGGAAACGGGTTCAGTACCGGGCGCGGCTACGAAAGACCCGGCGCTGGCGTGGAGCGGAAAGTGGTGCCAGAGGGCGGGATTGAACCGCCGACCAAGGGCTTATGAGTCCCCTGCTCTACCACTGAGCTACTCTGGCGAAAATATTTTCCCACCGACAGCTGACGTCGCCCTATCCCGTGGTGAGGCGGGGGGGAGCAAAACACCAGCGGCTTGGCGAAAGGATGGGTAAAAGGCATAGTTTTCCCAGGAACTCGACAAGATTTTTTCCGCAATTCCTGGGCCGGCAGAAATCCACCCGGTTGTCCCCGCGCCCGGGGTGTCGGCAGGTGGCGCACTGAAGCCAGTCACACTTTAGAAAATTCATCGCTGAAAAAAATTAATACGCAACAAGTGCACGCTCTTCTTGCTCGCAGTTTGCGAAAAGCCATCGATGCTCGTGCCGCTACCCCCCCACCGAGCATCCGGCAGATTCCATCCGCCACAGGACGTGAATTCGCCGGAATGCCAGTCTCAACCCCCACTAAAGCACCGATCATGAGTGACCCTCAACAGGCTCCGCGTAAAATTGCGCAAGGCATCGACACCACCCACAAGCTGGTGATCTTCGCTTCCTCCCTTGGCACCGTCTTCGAATGGTATGACTTTTATATCTTCGGGACCTTGGCAGTGTTTTTCAGCAAGTACTTCTTCCCCGCCGGAAATGATACCGCAGCCTACCTCTCCAGCCTCGCCCTCTTCGGTGTGGGTTTCTCGGTCCGCCCCTTTGGCGCACTCGTCTTCGGGCGGATTGGCGACCTGATCGGGCGCAAGTACACCTTCCTCGTCACGATCATGGTGATGGGCCTGTCCACGGCCGTGATCGGTTTCCTGCCCGGCTATGGTCCTACGACGCTGTTTGGTGTCACCATGCCAGCCCTCGGCTGGGGCGCCCCAATTTTGCTGGTGTTGCTCCGTCTCGCGCAGGGCCTCGCCCTGGGTGGAGAGTATGGCGGTGCCGCCACGTACGTCGCTGAACACGCTCCGCACGGCAAACGCGGCATCTACACCAGTTGGATTCAGACGACGGCCACCCTCGGCCTCTTCATGTCACTCGGTGTCATCGGCACCGCGCGCGCCTTCATGACGGCGTCGGCTTTTACTGACTGGGGCTGGCGCATCCCCTTTCTCTTTTCGTTCGTTCTGCTGGCCGTTTCCGTCTATATCCGCCTCAAACTCTCCGAGTCTCCGGTCTATGCGGAAATGAAGGCCTCCGGCAAGGGGTCCAAGTCTCCCCTGACCGATAGCTTTGGCAACTGGGCCAATGCCAAGTATGTACTCGGTGCCCTCCTCGGTGCCACCGCCGGGCAGGGCGTGGTCTGGTACGCGGGGCAATTCTACGCCCTGTTCTTCCTCATGACGACGCTGAAGCTCTACTTCATCGATGCGTATGCCATGCTTTCCATTGCCTTGGTCGTCGGTGCCGCCTTCCTCGTGTTCTTCGGCTGGTTGTCCGACAAAATCGGCCGCAAGTACATCATGATGTCGGGCTTCGCGTTGGCCATCCTCACTTACCAGCCGATTTTCCATTCTTTGACAGAAGCCGGCAATCCCACCCTGGCCAAAGCCATGGAGCAATCCCCGGTCACGCTATATACCAGTGATTATCAAAGCACTTTGGGTCTGACCCTGTCTGCTATCAGCGATGCCGCCAAGAAGATCGTTTCCCCGCAACCCCCCAAGACGGCAATTGATAAGGCGCGCACCTACCTGAACGCCCGCAGCATTCCGTTCACTCTCGCCCCGGCGCAAGACGCGTTGACCCCCTTGGCCTTGGAAGTGAACGGCAAAGTTGTCGCCGGCTTTGACGAAAAGGCGTATAATGCTTCATTCTCCAACACGTTATATGCAACAATCACGGTGAAGTACACCGATGGCGAGACGATGGCTGCCGACACCGAGGCGATCAATCGCCCCAAGGTCGTCATGCTGCTCTCGATCCTGCTCATTTATGTGGCCATGGTCTACGGACCGATCGCCGCTTACTTGGTCGAGCTGTTCCCGACCCGCATCCGTTACACCTCGATGTCGCTTCCATATCACATTGGTAATGGTTGGTTTGGCGGATTTCTACCCCTCATTGCCACCTCGATCTGCGTGTACACCGGCAACATTTACGCCGGTCTGTATTACCCGATGGCGATCGCTCTGATGAGCTTGGTCTATGGTCTGATCTTCCTCCGGGAGACCAAAGACTACGATATCGCTCGCTAATCATATACGGGGCAACAATTTATTATTGTTTCCCCGTTTTATTGTATTCCTTAGCATAATTGAAAAAAAGGCTTCCCCCACCCGCCAGCCGGTCGATATAAATCTGCACCTACCTCCTAAGAACCAACATGCAAACCTACTCAAGACTGTTCCTCACCGCGGCTTTACTGCCGCTTGCCACCGCCCTCTCTGCGGCTGATGCCAGCACCTCCGCCACGCCGGTCAGTGCTTACCTGAGCAATCCCCCCAGCGTGGTGACCAAAGTGACTGTCTCCGCCCGCGAGGCCTATGACAGCAACATCTACCTCACCAGTGTGACCAATGGCACGAATGTAGCCAACAAGGATTCGCTTATCACCAGCGTCACGCCCGCGATTACCACCGATTATACGATCAGCCCACAGGCTAAACTCAATTTGGGCTATACGGCTGACATCAACATTTATCACGCCGACTCCAACGAGTCCTACACCCGCCACACCGGCACAATCAAGCTGGTCGATGTCGAGGGGGACTGGTCCTACAACATCAGCGGCAGCGCCCTCTTCAACGATGGGAGCAAGACGGCTCCCAACTATACCGGCGCGTGGGGTTCCCCCGCCATCGGCGGTGGCGAACGCTGGGGGCGTCGTGCCTATGATTTGCTGAATGGCTCCTTCAACATCGCCTATGCTGGCAATGGCTTCCTGGTGCGCCCGGTTGCCGCCGTGAAGGCCCAGCACTTCCACACCGACAAGTCGTCGACCAGTGGTTCCGGCTACCAGAACTTCGAAAACCGGGGAGAAAACTCCGAAGGCCTCGACTTAGGCTGGAAGAGCAGCCCCACGCTCACCACCTACGTCGGCTGGCGCACCGGTCATCAGTACCAAGACAACAACCTCTACGCCACGGGAAATACCAACAACAACTACGGCAACGATCTGAGCCGCGTGCTGATCGGCCTGGAAGGCAGCTTCACTTCCTGGTGGAAGGTCAATCTGCTCTTCGGCCAGGATACGCGCAACTTCACCACGGCTGCCGTCGCCCTGAGCAATCCGACGGATCGCAAGAAGGTTTTGTTCTACAGCAATTCCAGCATGACCCTGACCCCCACGAAGGATGACACCATCACCCTCAGCTGGGTGCGTTACCTCCAGCCCGCCTCCACCGGCCGCAATGCCTATGAGGATCAGAACGCCGAGGTCCAGTGGCGCCACATCATCGGTGCCTACACCCTTGGCGGCGGCGTCCGGGTTAACACCGGCTCCTACCTCCAGGGCAGCCGCCGCGACGAACTCGACTTCTTCAACGTCACGGTGGGCTACAAAATCAACGCCCAGTCCTCTGTCTCAGCCGATTACCAGCACGTAGGCTGCGACACGAGCGTCGCCAATGGTGCCGCCCTGCTGGCCGCCAATGCGCTAAACGACGTAACCAACCGCGGTTTCAGCCGCAACATCTTCTCCGTCTCGTACAAGCTGACCTTCTGATCGGACGTTTCGGCTGACTTTAAATTCAAGAGCCCGGTCGCGGTCGCGGCCGGGCTCTTTGTTTGGGGGAGTTGAGCGTCAGCCTTACTCGTCGTTCTGCTTCAAGGCCGCCAGGACCGAGAAGTCCTCCAACGTCGTGGTGTCGCCCTTGATCTCGCCGCCGGCGGCGAGTTCCTTGAGCAGCCGGCGCATGATTTTGCCGGAACGGGTCTTGGGCAGACCGGCGGCAAAGCGGACCTGGTCCGGCTTGGCCAGCGAGCCGATTTCCTTGCCGACGTGATTGCGCAGGATTTCCTTCAGCCCGTCGTTGGCCTCGACCCCGGACTTGACCGTGACAAAGACCACAAGGGCTTGGCCCTTGAGTTCATCCGGGCGCCCCACCGCGGCGGCTTCCGCCACCGAGGGATGGGAGACCAAGGCGCTTTCGACCTCCGCGGTGCCGATGCGGTGGCCAGAAACGTTCAGCACGTCGTCGATGCGGCCGATGACCCAAAAATACCCGTCCTTGTCCCGCCGGGCACCGTCGCCGGTGAAATAATACTCGGGATGATTCGGGAATTCGCTGTAATAGGCCTTCTGGTACCGCTCATCGTCGCCCCAGAGGGTGCGGAGCATCGAGGGCCAGGGCTTGGTGATGACCAGTTTGCCGCCGGAATTGCGCGGCACCTCTTTGCCATCCGAATCCACGACCAGGGGGCAGACTCCGAAAAACGGCAGGGTGGCTGACCCGGGTTTGGTGGGCGTAACCCCCGGCAGCGGGGTGATCATGATGGAACCGGTCTCGGTCTGCCACCAGGTATCGACGATCGGACACTTCTTTTTGCCGATCAGGCGATGGTACCACATCCAAGCCTCGGGATTGATGGGTTCCCCCACCGAACCGAGCAGGCGGAGCGAATCCAGGCGGTGCCGGAGCACATAATTGTCGCCCCAGCGCATGAAGGCGCGGATGGCCGTTGGCGCGGTGTAGAGGATGGTGATGCCGTGCCGGTCGATCATCTGCCAGAAACGGTCCGGCTCGGGCTGGTTCGGCGCGCCTTCGTAGAGGAACACGGTGGAACCGTTGGAGAGCAGGCCGTAGACCACATAACTATGGCCGGTAATCCAGCCGATGTCAGCCGTGCAAAAATAACGGTCGCTTTCCTTCAAATCGAAGACGTATTGGGAACTGAGCTTGGCCCCGAGCAGATAGCCGGCGGAAGTGTGCAGTACTCCCTTGGGTTTGCCGGTGGATCCGCTGGTATAGAGGATGAAGAGCGGGTGCTCGGAATCGAAGGCCTTGGCAGAGTGCTGATTCGGGGCACCAACCCAAGCCTCGCGGTACCAAGTATCGCGCCCCTCCGTCATGTTGATTTCGTTGCCGCAACGCTTGACCACGAGCACCGATTGGACCGTGGGGGTGTTGACGATGGCCTTGTCGACATTGGCCTTCATCTCGACCACCTTGCCCCGGCGCCAGCCGCCGTCGGCGGTGATAACCAGCTTGGCCTTGCAGTCGTTGATGCGGTCTTTCAGCGATTCGGGGCTGAAGCCGCCGAAGATCACCGTGTGGACAGCTCCCACGCGTGCGCTCGCCAGCATGGCGACCACTGCCTCCGGGATCATCGGCATGTAGATGGCGATGCGATCACCGGGCTTGATGCCGGAGTTCTCCAACACATGGGCCAAACGGCAGACGTGGAAATGGAGTTGTTTGTAGGTGATCGTGCGCACGTCACCTGGCTCCCCCTCGAAAATAATCGCCGCTTTGTTTTCGCGGACAGTTCCAAGATGCCGGTCGAGGCAATTTTCTGAAACGTTTAACTTTCCGCCGGTGAACCACTTGGCAAATGGCGGCTTCCATTGCAAGACGTCCTTGAACGGCTTGCGCCATACCAGATGCTCTTTGGCCTGCCGGCTCCAAAATTTTTCTGGAGCGTTGACAGATTCAGAGTAGAGCTTACGGTAGTTATCGAAGCTGCCAAGATTTGCTTGGCCCTTGAACTCGGCCGAGGGTTTGAACACACGGCTCTCCCGGGATACTGAGGTAATCGTTTGGTCCGTCACTGGTACTTCCTTTGTTGGGGTTAGGACTTACTCGGTCCTATCAATGCCAAGGTGGATTCTACGGTCAAGTCTCTGCAGCGTTACAACCCGTATATTAGCATGGAAAAAGAACAACCCACCGCAGCTGCTTCCGACGCTGCTGCCCCTTCGCCCGCTCCCGCTCCTTCCCTCGCTCCTGCTCCGCAGGCGCCTGATAATTCCATCCGCGTCGAGGGCATCCTTGACATCGACAACAGCCGCAACGGCCAGCTGCTGGACATGGCGCGTTTCGGCAAACGCCGCCCCACCGATCCCTTCGTGCCCCGCGAGTTGATCCGTCGCTTCAAGCTCCAGCCGGGCTCGCTCGTCACCGCCCAGGCCGTGCCGGACGGCCGTTTCCCCAATCCCAAGATCCGCTACATCGAAAAAGTGGACGGCATGGATATCGAGGCCCGCCGCCACGTCATTGAGTTTCCCAATCTCCTCACCATCACGCCCGACGAGCAGCTGCGCCTCGAGCTGAAGGACGGCCGGATGACCAACCGCATCATCGACCTCTTCTGCCCCATCGGCAAGGGCACCCGCGGCCTCATCGTCGCGCCGCCCCGGACGGGCAAAACCACCTTCCTCCGCGACATCGCCCTCGGCGTCCTGGAAAACCATCCGGAATGCCACGTCATGATCCTGCTCGTCGACGAGCGCCCCGAGGAGGTCACCGATTTCAAGCGCAGCGTGCCGGCCGAGATCTGGGCCTCCTCCAACGACGAGTCGGTAGAGAATCATATCCGCATCGCCGATCTCTGCATCGAGCGCGCCAAGCGCCTCGTCGAGGCGGGCAAAGACGTCGTGCTCCTGCTCGATTCGCTCACCCGCCTCGCCCGCGCCCACAACACGCTCCGCAATTCCGGCCGCACCGGCTCGGGCGGTCTGGACGTCCGCGCCCTGGAAAAGCCCCGCCAGCTCTTCGCCTCCGCCCGCAACACGGAGGACGGCGGCTCGCTCACCATCCTCGCCTCCATCCTCGTCGAGACCGGCAGCCGGATGGACGACGTCATCTTCCAGGAATTCAAGGGCACCGGCAACATGGAGCTGGTGCTCGACCGCAAGGCCGCCGAAATGCGCATCTGGCCCGCGGTCAACGTCCAGTCCTCCGGCACCCGCCGCGAGGAGCTGCTGATCGACGCCAAAAAGCTGGAAGGGATCCATTTCTTCCGCCGCGCCCTCGTGCAGCAAAAGATCGAGGAGGCCACCGACACCATGGTCACCCGCCTGTCCAAGACCAAAACCAACGACGAGTTCCTAAAACTCATCGCCCGGTAACTTCCCACTTGCCCGCCCTGCCCAACACCCCGCACTCTCTCCCTCCGCCGAATGAATAGCTTCTCCGAGCAATGTCTCGATATGGCCCGCTCCATGCTGGCCCACAACCTCGACTCCATCAACCCGGACGGCACGGTCACGCCGATCGCGGGCGAAAACCCGCGCACGGACGAACCGGGCCACGTCGCCTACGCCTTGGGCGAGTACTACCGCGCCACCGGGGAAAACACCCTCAAGGGGCACGACCTCGTCGACCTCGCCGCCCGGTGCATCACCGCCCAGGTCTTCACCGATCCGGCGGCGGAAAACGGCCTCGCCTACGCCGCCCTTGGCCTCCTTTGCTTCGGCCCCTCCAAGGAGCGCAACCCCGTCTGGGAACGCCTCGTCGACGAGACCCGCCAGCGCCTCGACAAGCAGCTCCTCCACCGCTCGGACTACGACAATTACTGGCAGGCCTTCAACATCGCCAAGGCCGTCTGCCGCTACTCGCTCGGGCTCTCGAAAAAGGACGAAACCTCCCGCCTCATCGAGCGCATGGTGGAGCGCATCGAGCAGACCAGCTCCTCCGGCTTCGTCGACGACGCCGAGCCGGGCATCGGTGGCCACTTCAACCTCTACGGCGTGCTGACCCTGGTCTTTACCCGTTCCGCCCTCCAGCTGCACGCCAACTCCGCGCTGCGCGAGCGCAAGCTCCCCACCCTCCGCACCTACGCCGAAAAATACCTCAAGCTCCTGCCCGACATGGTGCGCGCCGACGGCCTCGGCTGGGGCTACGGCAAGGCTTCCGGTGCCTACGGCCAGATGCACTGCATCAGCCTCCTCCTGCAGGGCATCCGCGACGGCTGGATTCCGGACGACCAAAAAAACAAGTACTACGACATCCTGCGCCGCCTGTTCTACTATTTCTTCCACACCTATCTCGACCAGGAGCACGGCTTCCTTGATGTCCGCGACGACGAGCGCACCGCCTACGCCACGCACACCACGCGCATGGCGAATTT
>CAISJA010000469.1 GCA_903885525.1 uncultured Opitutaceae bacterium | reverse complement strand
TCTTCGAACTGGCCGCGGTATTTGGTGCCGGCGACCATCAGTGCGAGGTCGAGGGTGATCACCTTGCGGTCGCGCAACAATTCGGGGACGTTGCCGCTGGCGATTTCCTGGGCGAGGCCCTCGACGATGGCGGTCTTGCCCACGCCGGCCTCGCCGACGAGCACCGGGTTGTTCTTGGTGCGGCGGCAGAGGATCTGGATGACGCGGCGAATCTCGTTCTTGCGGCCGACCACGGGGTCCATCTCGCCTTTGCGGGCCAGCTCGGTGAGGTCGCGGCCGAATGCCTTGAGGGCGGGGGTCTTGACCTCCCTCTTGTCGTCGGGGCCGCCGCTCCGGGCGGGCGGCTCCTCGCCGGAGCCGGGATTCGGGCCGGCGCTGCTGGCGGCGGGGCCACCCTCGCCGGGTGTGCCGGAGGCAAATTGCGGATCAAGCTCGCGCAGGATTTCCTGGCGGGTGCGCTCGATGTCGATGTCGAGGGTCTTGAGCACGCGGGCGGCGACACCCTCGCCCTCCCGCAGGAGGCCGAGGAGGATGTGCTCGGTGCCGACGTAGCTGTGGTTGAGGGCCTTCGCTTCCTTACCGGCCAGGGCCAGCACCTTCTTGACGCGGGGGGTGTACGGAATGCTGCCGAGCGGGGTCTTGCTCTCCTGCCCGAGACCAACCTGCTTCTCCACTTCGGCGCGGACGGTCTCGAGATCGAGCCCCATTTTCTGGAGGACGCTGACGGCCACGCCCTGGCCAAGCTTGATCAGGCCGAGCAGGAGATGCTCGGTGCCGACGTAGTTGTGGCGAAAGCGGTCGGCTTCCTTGCGGGCCAGGGCCAGCACCTGCTGGGCGCGCGGCGTGAAGTTGTTCATCGGTTCCATGGCATGAAAGGGGTTATTTGACGGCGTGAGTGAAATCCGGTTTGGCCACTTTGGCAAATTCCATGCGCAGGATGGAGCCGCGGAGCACGTCGCGCTGCCCGGCCTCGGCGGAGCGCTGCGAGCCGTGCTGGATGTGGCCCGGCTGGCATTCGATGAAGAGCCGGTCCACCACGGCGCGCTCGCTGTCGGGAAATATGCCGAGATCGATGCCGAGGCGGATGAGCGAGAGGAGGTTCATCGCCTCGGAGGAATTGAGCAGGTGGCCGTTCTGCAAAATGCCGTAGGCGCGCCCGACCTTGTCGAAGAGCTTGTTCGGCTCGCCCTCCAGCAGCTTCCCGCGGGCATTGAGTTCCTGCTCGATGATGGTGTTGAGGACGCCGGTGAGGTGCTTGATGATGTCCTCCTCGCTCTCGCCCAGCGTGGTCTGGTTGGAGATCTGGAAGATGCTGCCGGAGGCGTCGGAGCCCTCGCCGAAGAGCCCGCGCACAGCCATGCCGAGCTGGTTGACCGCGCGGACGACCTTCTCCATCTGCCCGGAGATGACGAGGGCCGGCAGGTGCATCATGCTCGAGGCCCGGATCGCCGTGCCCAGGTTGGTGGGGCAGGCGGTGAGGTAGCCGAGCTGGGGGGAAAAGGCGTAGTCGAGGTGGTCCTCCAGGTCGGAGTCGAGGCCGTTGATCGTGTTCCAGACCTTCTTGAACTGGAAGCCGGCGCGGAGGACCTGGATGCGAAGGTGGTCCTCCTCGTTGATCATGACGGCGATGGTCTGGTCGCGGCTGACCACGAGGCCGGCGCCTCCCTTCACCTGGCAAAGTTCCCGGCTGATCAGGTGGCGCTCCACGAGGATTTGTTTTTCCAACTCGGTGAGGTCCTCGATGGCGACGGCGAGGCCGCGCTTCATCTGCGGCAGGGCGGACACGGCCTGCAGGCAGGCGCCCAGTACTTCGCGGCGTTGTGGCTCCTTGGCCCAGCCGGGAAACGGCCGGGAGGAGAGGTTGCGGGCGAGACGGATGCGTGTCATGAGCACGATAGCGCTCTTGCCGGTCGCGGAGTCGGTCAGCTCGGAGGGAGCGGCGATGAGATCGTTGATCTTCATCTCAGGCCTTGGGGGCGCGACCGACGGCTTGCCGCACCTGGTGCAGTTCGTCGCGGTAGCGGGCGGCGTCCTCGTAGCGTTCGGACTTGATGGCCTGGTCGAGCTCGGTCTCGAGCTTGGTCAGGCGCTCGTAGAGGGAACGGCGTTCCATGGCCTTGGCCGGGACCTTGCCAGTGTGGGCGGTGCCCTTGTGCATGTTGCCCAAAATGGGCTCCAGCGCGGCGGCAAAGGCCGTATAGCACGAAGGGCAGCCGAAACGCCCGGTCTTCTTGAAATCCTGCTGGGTCAGCCCGCACACCGGACAGCGGAGATCCCCGGTAGGCGACGGGTTGAGCGAGGCCTTGACCAGCAGGTCGGCCAGCGAAAAACCGCTCGGGTCGGTCACCCCTTTCGCCTGGGCACAGGCCTCGCACAGGTCCACCTTGTGGATCTTGTTGTCGACAATCTGGGTGAGGTGGACCGTTGCCGGTTTGCTGCAGAGGTCGCACTTGAGGGAATTGGCCATGGTGGGTAGCGCGGGCCGGCCGTTGCGGCCCCACCGGTCATGCCGGGAAACCGCCGTCCTGCCCTGTCCGTAGGTTGCCCAAACCCGCCCCGGACGCAAGTGCGCAGTCCATTTGCAAGCCGCCAGTTGTGTCATGGCGCCAGCCCCTCGTGCAACCTGCCTGCCAGGCATACTTGGGTGCGTGCCTTGGCACCGCCCATCCCGCGGGATGGGGGTTATCCTGCTCACACGGCTGGTCCTGGAGCGGCGAAACTCCGCGGGCTGCCGCCGCCGACCTCGGCCCTGCCCCCCGCGCGCCCCAGCAGCGGCCGGGCTTGATCCCCCTCTGACAAGCCGGAGATTGGACAAAAGAAGAGTTTGGGCTTGCCCAATTCCCACGCCAGGACTTTATCGGAGCTGGGCCATCTATGATATACACCCCTGAAAACCAGAATCCTTCGGCCCTTCCGCCAGACTAGCTGTTTTACCCGCCATTGCTTTCGGCGAATAAAAGCCCGGTCTTTGGGACCGGGCTTTTTCTTTGGTGCACCCAGCAAGGCGCACCCGCTGGACTGGAGTTACTCCCGTTTTGTGGACAGGGGGCGCGGAACATCCCAAAAGGAACAGACTACCGTGCCAAAGACCAAACCCAGTTACACTGCCGAGTTCAAACGCGAAGTGCTCGCCTATCAGCCGCGCACCGGCCAATCCCAGAAGGAGGCAGCCACCCCTTTCGGGGTGACACCCAACAGCCTGCGGCGTGGCCAGCGAGAGTCCCGAGGCCGAGTTACGCCGTCTGCGCCGCGAGAACCGCGAACTGCAGCTGCGCTGTGAGATTCTAAAAAACGGTCGGCATCTTCAGCAGTCCATCCGTGAACGATACCGGACGATCCAACAGATGAAAGCGGACTACCCGATCACCCTTTTGGGCGCGGTCATGGCGGTCTCGCGCAGCGGCTTTCACGCCTGGGCCGGCGGCCGGCGAGACGTGCGCGAACGACGGGACGAGCAGTTGCGTGCTCGCCGCCCTCCCGATGGCCATCCCGCGCCGGGGGGCCGCTGCGCCCCAAGTCTACAATTCAAGAGTAAACCCACCATCCGTCTACGAACCGCCGGATGCGTGAACCGCACGTCCGGGAGTGTGAGAGCTGGGGGAGCGGTAACCTCCTCCGGCTACTTGATGCCCTCCCCCCCAGCGGAAAATGTCACGTATTGCGTGACAATTCCGCCGGCCCCCGCGCCGGCAGAATCGGCCCGTCCCCGGATTCCACCGCTTACGTGGCCGGCATGATCGCGCGATTCACCAGGGATGATGATCCCGGGGGGCCACAGCATCGCCGCATCATGCGTGATCATTCATGGCGTCGGTGGCTCCAACTGATTTCTCCGGATGGACCCGAGCGGAAATCCGGGCTTCCGCGCGGGGCGAATTTTTGGATCATGCCGGAGTGGGAACGGACTTCCAAAACTACTTGCCAGCCTATGCGCGCGTGCTCGTGCGGGTCGGGCTCAACC
>CAISJA010000468.1 GCA_903885525.1 uncultured Opitutaceae bacterium | reverse complement strand
TCGATCGGGCGGTCGAGGTCGCCCCGGTAGCTGGGGATGTCGACGATCCAGACGGGATCGCCGTTGGCCAGGAGGCTCTCGCCCACGATGGCGAGGTTGAGCGATTTGAGGGCGTCGCGCATGACCTCGTCGGCGATGGGGAAGCCGAGCCGCTCCCGGATGAAAGCCGGGGTGACGCGGATCTCGCGCGACCAGGGGCGCTCGCCGCCCACCTGGAAAGAGGGCCCGACCACCGTGCCGCCCGCCGTTTCCAGCAGCAGGTCGACGGCGCGCTGCGCCGCCTCCAGCGTGCTGTGCGGATCGACGCCCCGCTCGAAACGGTAGGAGGAGTCGGAGGCCAGCCCCAGCCGCTTCGAGGTCCAGCGGATGGACTGCGGCCGGAAATAGGCGGCTTCGAGCACCACGTCCGTGGTAGTGGCGTCCACCTCGGCAGTGGCGCCACCCATGAGGCCGGCCACGACCAGGGGCTGCTGCTCGTCGGCGATGACGAGCATGCGGCTGTTGAGGGCGCGCTCCTTGCCATCGAGGGTGGTGATCTTCTCGCCATCCACCGCACGGCGGACCACGATTTGCCGGCCGCTGATCTTCCTGGCGTCGAAGACATGGAGCGGCTGACCCAGCTCCAGCATCACGTAGTTGCCCACATCGACCAGGTTGTTGACCGGGCGGAGGCCGACGGCCTTCAGCCGGTCCTGCATCCACGCGGGGCTGGGGCCCACCTTCACGCCGGCGAGGGCGATGCCGACGTAGAGCGGGCAGTCCTCCGGGGCTTCGACGCGGATGCCGGCCAGGATATCGGGGCGGTGGCCGTGGGTTTCGCGGCGGAACCGGATCTCCGGGAAGCGGAGGTTCTGGCGGAACCACGCGGCGAGTTCCCGGGCGATGCCAAGGTGGCTGAGGGCGTCGGGACGGTTCGGGGTGATCTCGAGGTCGAAGACGGTGTCGCCGGCCGGCAGGACATCGTTGATCGGCGTGCCGGGGACGGCGGCCGGGTCGAGCAGCAGCAGGCCGGCATGGTCCCCGCCGAGGCCGAGCTCGTCGGCAGCGCACAACATGCCGTCGGACGGCTGGCCGCGGATCTTGGACGGTTTGATGGTGAAGTTGCCGGGTAGCACGGCGCCGGGGAGCGCCACGGGCACGCGGTGGCCGGGATCACAGTTGGGCGCGCCGCAGACGATGGTGCGCACGCCGCCGTGCGCCGCGCCGACATCCACCGTGCAGACGGAGAGCTTGTCGGCGTTGGGATGCTTGCTGCGGGTGCGGATCTCGCCCACGACGACCGCGGGCAGGGCGGGCAGGCCGGTGGTGGCCACGCCCTCCACCTCGAAGCCGAGGAAGGTGATGGCGCGCTGGAGGTCGTCGACGGAGATGCCGTCGAGGGAAAGGTACTGTTTCAGCCAGTTGAGGGAGATTTTCACGGAAGTGAGTAGCTAGGAGTTAGAATTTAGAATTGCCGCGGCATAGGCCTCCAACAGTTTGGAAGTCTCATTGAGCTGTTGGTTGGCTTCAGGCATGTCCCTGTAGCCGAGATCGCGGCTGAGAATGAGGTAATATTGGCATTCCTCGACCGAACCTGGCGCTATAGTCATGAATCGCGCCTTGTCTGCGGGGCCACGCTGCTTGAATCCTTCGGCGATATTGGCTGCGATCGAGACTGCCGCGCGTCGGAATTGAGAACTCAGGCCATAGACCTCTGACTTGGGAAATCCATCGGTCAGACGATAGACCGTTAGCACAAAATCGCGGGCCTTCTGCCAAACGATCAAGTCGGTGAAGACTTTGGCTGCTGGTCGGTTCATTCTGAATTCTAGCTTCTGACTTCTCGGTTCCTGGTCTGCTCCTCAGACAAACTGCTTCAGGAAACGGACGTCGTTCTGGTAGAAGTAGCGGATGTCGTCGATGCCGTAGACCAGCATGGCGAGGCGTTCGAGGCCCATGCCGAAGGC
>CAISJA010000467.1 GCA_903885525.1 uncultured Opitutaceae bacterium | reverse complement strand
GATCCGATGGGCGTACACACGGGCGACTCGATCACTGTCGCTCCGGCGCTGACCCTGACCGACAAAGAATATCAGATCATGCGCGACGCATCGCTTGCGGTGCTGCGCGAGATCGGCGTCGAGACCGGCGGCTCCAACATCCAGTTTTCCGTCGACCCCGCCACCGGCCGCATGGTCGTGATCGAGATGAACCCGCGCGTGTCGCGCTCCTCCGCACTCGCCTCCAAGGCCACCGGCTTCCCCATCGCCAAGATCGCCGCCAAGCTCGCTGTCGGCTACGCGCTCGACGAACTGCGCAACGACATCACCCGTCTCACCCCCGCCAGCTTCGAGCCGACGATCGACTACATCGTCACCAAGATCCCGCGCTTTACCTTCGAAAAGTTCCCTGGCGCCAACACCACCCTCACCTCGGCGATGAAGTCCGTGGGCGAGGCCATGGCCATCGGCCGCACCTTCAAGGAATCCTTCCAGAAGTGCCTGCGCTCGCTCGAGACCGGCGCCCGCGGCTGGGGCGGCGGCGGCCGGTATGGGCACGACGAGATTCCCGACGAGGCCACCCTGCGCCAGAAACTCGGCACGCCGAATGCCGAGCGGGTCTTCTACCTTCGCTGGGCCTTTCTCGCCGGCATGCCGGTCGACGATATTTTCGCCCTCACCAAGATCGACCCCTGGTTCCTCCACCAGCTCCGTGAGCTGCACGAGATGGAGCTGGCGCTGAAACAGCAATCCCTCGCCACCCTCGCCCCGGCACAGCTCCGCCGCGCCAAGCAGGACGGCTTCTCCGACGCGCAGCTGGCGCATCTGCTCCGGACGGACTTCGACACCATGCGCACCCACCGCAAGTCGGCCGGCGTGTCGACCACCTACCGGCTGGTCGACACCTGCGCCGCCGAGTTCGAGGCCTTCACCCCGTACTACTATTCGAGTTACGGCGACGAGAACGAGATCCTCCCCTCGGCGAAAAAGAAAATCATGATCATCGGCGGCGGGCCGAACCGGATCGGCCAGGGCATCGAATTCGACTACTGCTGCGTCCACGCCTCCTTCGCCCTCCGCGCCGCCGGCTTCGAGACCGTGATGATCAACTCCAACCCGGAGACGGTCTCGACCGATTACGACACCTCCGACCGGCTTTATTTTGAGCCGCTCACGCTGGAGGACGTGCTGGAGGTCTATGAGCAGGAAGGCTGCGTCGGCGCCATCGCCCAGTTCGGCGGACAGACCCCGCTCAATCTCGCCAGCGCCCTCAAGGCCCGCGGCGTGAACATCATCGGCACCTCGCCCGAGAGCATCGACACGGCCGAGGACCGGAAACTCTTCGCCGCCGTCCTTGACCGGGTCGGGCTCAGGCAGCCGGCCAACCGCATCGCCCTGACCGAGCCCGAGGCCCTCGCCCGCGCGGCGGAGCTGGGCTACCCCGTGCTGGTCCGCCCCTCCTTCGTGCTGGGCGGCCGCGGCATGTTCATCCTCTACAGCGAGGCCGAGCTGAAGGACGTCGTCCGCCAGGTCTTCGATGTCATGCCGGGCAAGCCCGTGCTGATCGACAAATTCCTCGAGGATGCCATCGAGCTCGATGTCGACTGCATCAGCGACGGCGAGACCACCCTGGTGGGCGGCATGCTCGAGCACATCGAGTTTGCCGGCGTGCACTCCGGCGACGCCGCCATGGTCATGCCCCCGCACACGCTCCCGCCCGCGATGCTGGCGACGGTGCGCCGCGCCACCTACGACCTGGCCGCGGCCCTGCGGGTCGTCGGCCTGATGAACGTCCAGTTCGCCATCAAGGACCACCAGCTCTATGTGCTTGAGGTCAACCCGCGCGCCTCGCGCACCGTGCCGTTTGTGGCCAAGGCCATCGGCGTGCCGCTGGCCAAGCTGGCCGCCCGCGTCATGGCCGGCGCCAAGCTGAAGGACCTCGGTTTCACCGCCGAGCGCCAGCCGAAGCATTGGTGCGTCAAGGAGGCCGTGTTCCCCTTCAACCGCTTTCCCGGTGCCGCCATCATGCTCAGCCCCGAGATGCGCTCCACCGGCGAGGTCATGGGCATGGACGATGACCTCGGCATCGCTTTCGCCAAGACCCAGATGGCCGCCAAGCCCGCCCTGCCGCTCAAGGGCCGGCTTTTCATCAGCGTCAAGGACGCCGACAAGGCGCAGGTGGTCGAGATCGCCCGCGGCTTCGCCGAGCTGGGCTTCGAGCTCTGCTCCACGACCAACACCACCAAGCTCCTCCAGTCGCACGGCCTCGCCGTGCAGCCGGTCTTCAAGATCAACGAAGGCCGCCCGAACTGTGTTGACATGATCAAGAACGGCGGAATCCAGATGGTGATCAACACGCCGCAGGGCATGATCCCCCGCCAGAACGAAAACGCCATCCGCGCGGCCGCCTGGGCCAACAACGTCTGCATCATGACCACGATCACCGGCGCCTGGGCCGCGCTCAACGGCATCCGCGCCGTGAAGCAGAAGCGCATCAGCGTCCGGCCGCTCCAGGAATACAAGGGCAGCGTGGTGCCGATGGCATGAGCGCCCGGCGCCCCCAGGCCAGCCTCGTCGCCCTCCTGCACGGGCCCGACCAGCGCGGGCTGGTGGCCCGCGCCGCCGGCTGGATCTTCCAGCGGGGCGGCAACATTCTCCACGCCGACCAGCATCGCGACGACGATGCCGGCGTGTTCTTCCAGCGCGTGGAATGGCAGCCGCCCGACGGCGCCGCACCGGCCGCGGAGGAAACGGCCTTCCTCGCCTTCGCCCGCGCGGAGCTGAAGATGCACGCGGTGGTGACGGATTCGGCGCACCGTCCGCGGATCGCGCTCTTCGTCTCCAAGGCCTCGCATTGTTTTCACGACTTCGTGCTGCGCTGGCAGGCCGGCGAGTTTCCCTGCGAGATCGTCGCCGTGGTATCCAACCACCGGGAGCTGGCGGCGGCTGCGCGCGGCTACGGCCTGCGTTTCCACCACCTCCCCGCCGGGGCGGACGGCAAGGCCGCGGCCGAGGCCCGCCAGCTCGCCCTGCTCCGGCGGCTGCAGGTGGAACTCGTGGTGCTCGCCCGCTACATGCAGGTGCTGTCCGCCGGATTTCTGGCGGACCTGGGCCGCCCCGTCATCAACATCCACCATTCGTTTCTGCCCGCCTTCGCCGGTGGCCGCCCCTACCACCAGGCCCATGCCCGGGGCGTGAAGCTGATCGGGGCCACGGCCCATTACGCCACGGCGGACCTCGACGAAGGACCCATCATCCACCAGGATGTGGCCCGGGTGACGCACCGGCACGGGGTCGAGGACCTCGTCCGCAAGGGGCGCGACCTGGAAAAGCTCGTTCTGGCTCAGGCGGTCCAGTGGCACCTGGAAAACCGCGTCCTCGTCTACGGCAACAAAACGGTGGTCTTCGACTGAGCCGGGGTCGGGCGCGCCTGCGGCCTGCCG
>CAISJA010000466.1 GCA_903885525.1 uncultured Opitutaceae bacterium | reverse complement strand
TGCCGAGGCGCTGCGCCTGACCAGCCTATCACCGCGCCAGGCCGAAGGGAGGAGCCGGGATGCCCTCACGATCCAGAAGAAACGGACCACCGCGTGGCTCCTTAAAAGACACTACGGCTGGACTAACAAGCAGATAGGAAACGCCCTCGGCGGCCTTTCACTCCGGCAGGCCCGGAGATTGAGCCGGAAATAAAAGGCGGAGTTATGACCTCCCCGGGGAGGACATAACTCAAAGAAAGCGCGCGGGAGCGGCAGGAAACACCCCATATCGGCGAGGGTGCAGCCCGAAGGACCAGCGCAGGCCGAACTCTTTGACGTCGCCGACGTCGAGGGCTACAGCGTGCTCGGACGCCGGGAACAGCTGTTCGTGGCGGCGATCTTCGCGGGTTGCAGCCAGCGCGAGGCGGCCAAGGCGGCCGGCTACAAGGGAACCGAGGAGGTCATTGACGCCGCGGCCAGCCGGGCGATCAAAAACGTTAAGGTCCAGCGGCTGCTCAACCAGGCATGGCACCGGAGCGGAGCCCGGATCGACCGCGTGGTGCGGGACGCCGCCGAGATCATGCAGCGGGCCATGGCCGAATGGCGCAACGGCGAGAGCGCCGAGCGCCGGGCCGCCGCGCTGAAGGAATGGCGGGAGGCCGCGACCCTGCTGGCCTCGATCCACGGCAAACTGCAGATCAAGCTGAGCGGGACCGTCAACCACCTGCACGAGGGCGAAATCGGCGTGGCCGTGCCGGCCGAGATGCTGCCCGAGCTGGCCCAGATGCGCCGGGAATTTCTGCAGACTGGAGCCAGCCAGAGCACGCCCACCGACCTGCGCCAGAGCTTCAGCGGAGGGGGAAACTGACCATGCCGACCGTGCGCCCCGCCGACCTATCGCCCGAGAAGCGCGCCCTGCTGAGCACGCCCTACGGCTTCGCCAAGTACATCCTGAAGCTGCCCGTGCTCGACGCGGAGGAGCCCGTGAAGGTCGGAACCTGCAGCTACGAGGGCGCGGACTTCTACGAAGTTCACACCAGCGACAAGCAGCGCCGCGTGCTGGACGACATCATCCGGAAGGAACCCGGCGACAAGCCCCTCCAGGCCGCGCAGCTGGCCGTCCGGACCTGCAACGGCTGCGGGAAGACCAGCGTCATCATCCCGGCCGCCGTGCTTTGGGCCATGGCCTACCACCCGCGGATGAAGGTGGTCATCACCAGCGGCGTCGACCGACAGGTGCGCGAGCAGATCTTTCCGGCCCTGCACGCCCACAAGAACAAGCTGGAAGGCTGGGACTTTCAGGACGCGAGCATCTCAGCCCCGAACGGCAGCCGCTGCGTCGGCTTCTCGACCCGGCAGGGCGGATACTTCGAGGGCTGGCACGGCAACAAGGACGAGCTCTACGACCTGCTGCAGCACGACGGCCCGCTGATGATCATCGTGGACGAGGCCAAGAGCGTGCCGCCCCAGATCTTCGACGCCATCGACCGCTGCACCTACCAGTTTCTACTGCTCGTGAGCAGCCCGGGCGGCCCGGTCGGGCGCTTCCATGATGCCTGCAACAAGGACAAGGCCTACTACCGACAGCACCAGATCAGGGCCGAGGACTGCCCCTACGTCGACCACGCCAAGAACGCCCAGCTGATCGCTCGCCGCGGCCTGAACGACCCGCTGGTACGCAGCAAGATCTTCGCCGAATTCATGGACGTGGCCGAGGGCGCGATCATGAACTACGGCCAGCTGAACCGCTGCAATCCGGACCAGCAGCAGGAGCGGAGCGGCCAGGCCAGCTATTACTGCGACTTTGCGGCGGGCGGCGACGAGAACGTCTTTGCCCGGACTCGCGGGAACCGGGCCAGCATCATCAAGGCATGGCAGGAGAAGGACACCATGCGCGCCGTGGCCGAATTCATCCGGCTGTTCCGGGCCGAGGGCCTGAACCAGGCCGACGTGGCCCTCTGCGTCAGCGGCGACAACGACGGCCTCGGCAAGGTCATCATCGACCGGCTGCACGAGATGGGATTGTGTATCCAGCGCGACCACGCCAACGCCGCCGCGGACAAACCGGACGCCTACTACAACCGCAGCGCGGAGACATGGTTTGAAGGCGCGAAGCGGATTGAGAACGGCGAGGTCATCATCGACACCGACGAGACGACTCGCGCCCAGCTCACCAGCCGCAAGGAGAAACCCCGCGCCGATGGCCGGCTGCAGCTCGAGTCCAAGCAGGACATGCGCGAGCGTGGCGTGGGCAGCCCGGACCGGGCCGACGCGCTGCTCGGCTCCATGCGGACGCCCCGCGACCTGACCCCGCGGGCCTTCGCGGGAGCCAGCTCCGGAAACCTGATCGACCAGATGCGCTACGACGACGAGGGCGAAGCCCTTGAGATCGCGGGCTGCACCGCCGAATGACCATGAGCGCCGAGACCCCCAGCACCCCGAGCGACCAGCTCACGAGCGGCACAAACAACCAGGCCCAGCCGCAGGGCAAGCCGCTGTATTCGGACATCAACTACGCCCTGACCGCCCGCAAGACATGGGAGGTCCGGCAGAGCACGTGGTACCAGATGCGGCACGATGGGCTGCCCCGGAAGAACAAGCCGTGGCCGAACGCGGCCAACATGCACTTTCCGCTGGCCGACATGCTCATCAGCAAGATGCTGCCGTTTTACGTCAGCCAGCTGTTCGCCACCGACACCATCGCCAGCTTTGTCTCGCTGGACGCCGAGAGCATCAAATACCAAGGCGCGGCGGCCCAGTATTTCGACGACCACCTGAAGCAGCGGAGCAACTTCGAGGAGGAGATCATCATCGCCTGCGACAAGGCGCTGATGGCCGGCAAATGCGTGGTCAAGACGTGGTGGGACAACGACAGCGGCAGCCTCGCCTTCGAGGCCGTGAACCCGATCCAGCTGATCGTGCCAGTCGGCTGCGGGAACATCGCCAAGGCCGACTGGATCGTCCACGTGCAGCACTACACGAAGGCCGCCTACCAGCGGCTCGGTAGCCAGTTCAAGACCGACGACGACACCTGCGCCAGGCTGCTGGAACCAATCGCCGACCGGACCACCTACGAGCAGCAGCGCGAGCTGCGCGAGGGCGTGACGCACATGAAGGAGCGCATCACCGTCTGGGAGACCTTCTGGCGCAACGCTGACGGCCAGTGGCAGGTCTCGACCTTCAGCCCGAACCAGCCGGACCAGCCTCTCCGGGCGGACTTCGGCCTGCCGTACAACAAGGGCGTCTTCGGCGACAAGCTGCCGCCGCCTCCGTTCTTCGAAATCAGTGCCGAGCTGAAGGACCGCGGCTTCTACGACTCCCGCGGCTACCCGGAGCGCGTGCGGCCATTCGAGGTCAGCGCCAGCAAGAGCTGGAACACCGAGAAGGACTGGCAGACGCTGACGTGCTCGCCCCAATTTTACGCCCCGGGCGGCCTGCCC
>CAISJA010000465.1 GCA_903885525.1 uncultured Opitutaceae bacterium | reverse complement strand
GTTCCACCCTCAATGCCTGCGCTGCCGTCCTCCGGCGCGCCGGGGCGCTAAATCTCGACGTCGCCACCTTTGGCCACGGCTGACCCTTCCTCCGCATGTCCCATTTCACCAAACCCAAGCTCTCCACGCCCAAGAAGAAGAAGAACATCCCGGAGGGGCTCTGGACCAAGTGTCCGGTTTCCGGCGAGATCACCTTCACCAAGGAGCTGGAGCAGAACCTGATGGTGGTGCCGAAGAGCGGGTATCATTTCCCGCTTGGCTCCCGGGAGCGCATCGCCGCCCTGCTGGACCCGGAGAGCTTCCACGAATCTGACGCCGGCGTGAAGTCGGCCGACCCGCTACGGTTTGTTGATTCCGTCGCCTATCCCGACCGGATCAAACGGTACGAAAAAGAGAGCGGCCTGCCTGAGGCCGTGATCTGTGGCACGGGCAAGATCCATGGCATCCCCGTTTCGCTGGCGGTCATGGATTTTCGCTTTTGCGGCGGGGCGATGGGGGCGGCGGTGGGGGAAAAGATCACCCGGGCCATCGAACGGGCGATCGCGAAGAAAACCCCATGCATCATCGTCAGCTCCTCCGGCGGCGCCCGCATGCAGGAGGGCATTTACAGCCTGATGCAGATGGCCAAGACCAGCGCGGCGCTGGGCCGGCTGGCCGAAGCGAAGCTGCCTTACCTTTCGGTGCTGACTCATCCCACCACGGGCGGGGTCACGGCGAGCTTTGCCACTTTGGGCGACGTGATCATCGCCGAGCCGGGCGCGCTCATCGGCTTTGCCGGCGCCCGCGTCATCAAGGAGACGACCAAGCAGACTTTGCCCCCGGGCTTCCAGACCGCGGAGTTTCTGCTCAAGCATGGCCTGATCGACCAGATTGTGAGCCGGCTGGAAATGCGGGACCGGCTGCGGGACCTGCTACAGGCGCTGTACGGGCGCAAGTCCGCGGCCCGCGCCACGGCGCCGGTCGCCGCCCTGGCCACCAGCTGAGTTGCCTGCCCGCATGCAGACCAACCCTGCGTGTCCGGACGGCGCCTACCCTGAGGTGGCCGACTATCTTTACGGCTTGAAGAGCGTGGGGGTGCGGTTCGGAGTCGAGCGCATGGGCGATCTCGCCGCGGTGCTGGGGCATCCAGAGCGGGCCTATCCGGTGGTGCACCTGGCCGGGACCAACGGGAAGGGATCGGTTTCAGCCATGCTCGAAGCCATCTTGCGGGCGGCGGGCTGCCGGACCGGACTGTACACGTCGCCCCACCTCGTCCGCCTGGGCGAGCGCGTCCAGGTGGACCGGCATGCGCTGACGGAGGAGGAGATCATCGCCTACGTCCGGGAACTGGCTCCGGTGGCGGCCAGGCTCGGGGCCCGGGGGCTGGACGAGCATCCCACCTTTTTTGAATTCATGACCGCGATGGCGTTCCTGCAGTTTGCCCGCCGCCGGGTGGAGGTGGCGCTGGTGGAGGTCGGCCTCGGCGGGCGCCTCGATGCCACCAACATTGTGCAGCCCGAGATTGCGGTGATCACTTCCATCGGGCTCGACCACCTGGAGCAGTTGGGCGACAGCCTGGGGTCCATCGCGCGGGAGAAGGCGGGCATCATCAAGCCCGGCCGTCCGGTGGTCCTGGGCCGGCTGCCCGGGGAAGCGGAGCCGGTCATCCGCGCAATCGCGGCCGAGCGCGGGGCCCCGGTTTGGTCGGTGCGGGAGGTATTCGGCGAAAATCTGGATGATTATCCCACCACGAACCTGGAGGGCGATTACCAGCGTTGGAACGCCGCGACCGCCACGCTGGTCGCCCGCCTGCTGACCGGGCGCTTCCCGGTGACCGACGGGAGCATCCGGCGCGGCCTAGCGCAGGTGGTCTGGCCCGGCCGCTGGCAGCGGACCATCCTGGGCGGACGCACCTTGATTCTGGATGCCTCGCACAATCCGGAAGGGGCCCAGGTCCTGGACCGCAACCTGCGCCAGCTCGTGGCCCGCACCGGCCGGGCTCCCGTGGTGGTCACCGGCATGCTCGGGGAGTTTCGCGCCCGGGCCCTTCTCGAGGTCATCGGCCGGCGTGCCCGGGAAATCCATCTAGTCCCGCCGCAACAGGAGCGCGCCTGCAGCTACGGGCAGCTGGAGGCGCTGGTGCCTCCCGACATCCGGTCCCGGATGCACCGGGCCACGGTGGACTCGGTCTTTCCGGATGCCCGGACCTGTACCGTGGGCGGCCCGGACGACGTCATCGTGCTCACCGGCTCGATCTATTTGCTGGGCGAGGTGCTGGCGCGGCTCGAGCCGGCCTTGGGCGCGGGCGAAGGCCGGCTGCAGGACTTTTGACGCGGGCACCCGCGGGCCGTCGCCCCCGCCCGGCAGGTGGGGGCGGAAATACTATGTTCCGTTCTGTGCCTTCCGCCGGGAGGCTTTCCGGACGCGACACCGGACCAGGGCCGGTTGATAAACCGGCGACATTGATCCGAGCACAAATGTATAGGGCGAAATATAATCAAGAAATAATCTTGATTTAATCAGATATAGATGATTGTTCGGGTGGACTATGGCACTCAATAAATTGCAGGAACTGGTCAAATATCAGCAAAAAATCGCCTCCTTGGAAAAGGAACTCGGCAAGCAGCGGCGCAAGCTGCTCGCGCTGCCCGGCAAGCTCGGCTACAAATCGCCCGGAGACCTGATCGCGGCGCTGCAGGCGGTCGCCGGCGGCGCGTCCGGCAAGGTCGCTGGCGGTGCCCCCCGCAAGCGGGCCAAGCTCACTCCCGAAATCAAGGCCAAGGTGAAGGCCCTGGTTGCGGCCGACAAGACGGGGGCCGAAATCTCCGAAACCCTGGGCATCTCCCTGCCCAGCGTCCAAAACATCAAGAAGGAGCTCGGACTCGTCAAAAAGCGCGAGTGATTTTCCGGCGCTTCCGCCCGTGCCGCCGTGGTCAAAGCGACCACGGCTATATTATTTCAACGCCAAGAGCTCCGCGGTCGGAGGGACATCCTTGATAATCTGGGAGGGCTCGGGGCCGACGCCGAGATAACGGAGGTTGGGCAGGCAGGCGGGAAGCCTGTCGGGGTAGGCGATTTCCACCACGCTGCGGACCATGGCCGCGGTGTACAGGCGGGCCGCCCGCGGCAGCTCGCCGAAGCGGCGGACCCCGGCGATGTCCTCGGTCCAGCCGGGCTGCGTGGAGTAGAGCGGACGGAGGGTGCGGCGGACGGCCTCGTGGCGCGGGACGTGCGCGTGGCGCCGGCCCTGGGGGTCCTCGTACCCGGTGCAGATGCGCAGTTCGGCCGCGCCGGTCAGCGCATCGATTTTATTGATCATCAGGTCCTGGTATCCGCCGTAGCGGAGGGCGTCCCCCTTTTCGACCGCGTCATACCAGCCGACCATGCGCTGGCGGCCGGTG
>CAISJA010000464.1 GCA_903885525.1 uncultured Opitutaceae bacterium | reverse complement strand
TCCAACATCGCCGACGCCATCCGCTGGGTGCTGGGCGAACAGAGCGCCAAGGCGCTGCGCGGCGGCAAAATGCAGGACGTCATCTTCGAGGGCGCCGACACCCGCAAGCCGGCCCAGTTGTGCGAGGTGGGCCTGCTCCTGACCGATTGCGAGAAACAGCTGGGCAGCGAGTTCCACGAGATCGAAATCTCCCGCCGGGTCACGCGCGACGGCCAGAGCGAATACCATTTCAACGGCCAGCCCTGCCGCCTCAAGGACATCCACAAATTGTTTATGGACACCGGCGTCGGCCGGACCAGCTACTCGATCATGGCACAGGGCCAGATCGACCAGATACTCTCCTCCAAGCCCGAGGAGCGCCGCGTGGTGTTTGAGGAGGCGGCCGGGATCACCAAGTACAAGAGCCTCCGCCGCGAGGCGCTGAACAAGCTCGCCCTCACCGAGCAAAATCTGGCCCGCGTCTCCGACGTCATCGCCGAGGTCGGCCGCCAGATCGGCAGCCTGCGGCGCCAGGCGGCCAAGGCCATCCGCTACCAGCGCCTCCATTTCCGCCTCCGCCACCTCGCCCTCGCGCAGGGCGGTTACCACTGGGCCAGTTTGAGCACCGCGCTCACCGGCCTCGAGGCGCGCGTCGCCACCCTGCGCGAGGAGGCCGGCACCCGCCGGGCCTCGCTCGACGAGCGCACCCGGGCCCTCGACGGGCAGAAGACCGCCCGCAGCGCCCTCACCCGCGCCGTCCAGGACGCCCAGCAGTCCGTCTTTGATCTCCGCTCCGGCAAGGAACAGGCGGAGAACCAGGCCGGCCTCGCCCACGTCCGGCGCAACGGCCTCGGCGAGCGTCTCGCCTCCGGCCGCGACGACCTCACCGAATTGGAAATGCAGCTCCGCGAGCTGGCCTCCCAGGTCGATACCGGCTCGCAGGACAAGCAGATGCAGCTTTCCCTCCTCGGCAGCTCCGACGCCGTCTTCCAGGACCGCAACCGCGAACTCGCCGTGTTCGAGGGCGAGCTGACCCGCGCCGAGCAGCAGCTCAGCGGCGAGAAATTCGCGCTCCTCCAGGCCGAGAGCCGGGTGGCCCGGCTGCGGACCGACAGCTCCGGCCTCGAGGTCGACGCCCGCACCAGCCAGCACAAGTTCGACACCCTGTCCCTCGACCTCGCGCAGCTCCGCTCCGCGGTGGAGGCCGCCACCGCCGCCCTCGCCGAGGCCAGCCTGCGCGTGCAGGAGGCCCGGGCCGAGCAGAGCCGCTCCAACGAGGAGGCCCAGGCCGCCCAGAGCGCCCTCCAGTCCGCCACCCTCCAGTTCCGCGAAGGCCAGCGCCGCCTGCAGGACATCGACCGCGCGCTCGCCCAAAAGACCGCCCGCCTGAAGCTGCTCCAGCAATTGCAGGAAAAATGGGAGGGCTTCGGCGAGGGCGCGAAGGCCCTGCTCCAGGGCCGCTTCTCCGGCCTCCTCGGCGAACAAAAACCGCTCCCCATCACCCAGGGGCTGGAAGTCCGCGCTGACTGCGCCAAGGCCCTCGAGGCCCTCCTCGGCGCCTCCGTCGAGGCCATCGCGGTCTCCGACCTCGCCACCGCCCGCAAAATCCTCTCCCAGCTCGAGACCGACAAAATCGGCAGCGTCTGCCTACAGGTGCCCGGTGTGCTCGCCGCGCCGGCCGCGGGGGATCTGCCCACCGGTCTCCAGCCCGCCCTCGCCGCCGTCGCCAACCTCGATCCCGCCCACCCGGCCGTCTCGATTCTCTCCGCCTGCTACCTGGCTGACGACCTCGGCGCCTTCCTCGATTACTGGCAGGCCCACCCGGACTTCAGCTTCCTCCTCGTCGCCACCGCCAGGGGCGACCTGGTCGACCGCCGCGGCCTCATCTACGGCGGCCACCACCAGAAGCCCGCCAACAGCATCGTCCAGCGCGAGGTCGACCTCCGCGAGACCGGCAAGGCGGTCGTCGCCGAGCAGAAGGCCCACGACGAACAGCGCGCGCTGATCGAGCAGTGCAACCAGGCGCTCACCGAGGCCGAGCAGACTCTGGAGCAGAAGCGCCAGGATGTGCTCGCGGCCTCCCAGCACGCCGCCTCCCTCCACACCGAGGAGAGAAACGCCCAGCGCTCGCACGACGACGCCCGCGTCCGCCTCAGCCGGATGGAGCACGAGCTGGCCAATCTCCAGCACGAGCACGACGAGGCCCTCGCCCGCCTCGCCCAGGCCCAGGCCCAGCTCGGCGAGGCCGAGGCCGCCGTCCACGCGCAGAAGGAAAAAATCGCCGCCACGGAGGCCGCCATTGCCGCCCGGCGCGCCGACCGCGACCAGCGGAAGGAAATCCTCGCCCAGGCCCGCCTGGAACTCGCCGAGCGCCGCCAGAAGGTCGAGGTGCTCGACCGCGGCCTGACCGAGATGGAGCGCCGCCGCGCCCAGCTGGAGGAGCTGTACACCCAGCGCCAGATCGAGATCGAGACCTGGGCGGAGCAGGTCGCGCAGCTCGAGCAGGAGGCCGCCGCCCAGGAGGCCCGCGCCGGCGAGATCGCCGTCACCCTCGCCACCGCCCAGGAAAATGTCGGGCGGGCCCGCCTCCAGCTCGCCGCGGTCGAGCAGGAGATCAGCACCGTCGAGGCCGGCCTCAGCTCGATCCGCACCGAGGCCGAATCCTCCCAGGCCGAGCTTTCCCGCCACGAAGTGAAGGTCGCCGAGACCCGCGCCCGCGTCCAGTTCCTCACCGAGGAACTCACCCACGAATTCCAGGTGGAGATCGCCAGCCTGGACTGGAGGCACCTGCTCTGGCGCGCCTACGACGAGCCCCCCGGCCTGCGCGAACTCGACCTAGACGAGGAGGAGGAGGCGGAGGGGAGCCAGGAGCCAGGAGCTAGGAGTCAGAATCCAGTCGTCGGTAACCCGGACACCGAGGGGCGTGCCTTGGCCGTGGCCGAGCCACCCGCGGTCACGGGTACCGCGGCCGCCGCTGCCCAGCCCGCCCCAGCGAAAATCAAGCAGCGAAAATCGAAAATCAAGGTGAAGGGAGAACCGACCGGGGCCGACCTGGCCGCCCTCGACCAGACCGACTGGGACGGGATCAAAGCCGAGGTGGACGCCCTCCGCCAGCGCGTCTCCGCGATGGGCGCCGTCAACCTCGTGGCCATCGAGGAATACGCCGAGCTGAGGCAGCGGTACGAATTCCTCCGCGCCCAGTGCGACGACCTGACGAACGCGAAGGCCCAGCTGCTCCAGGCGATCGACGAGATCAACCACACCTCGCTCGAACAGTTCAAGATCACCTTCGACCAGATCCGGAAAAATTTCGCCTACACCTTCAACCTGCTCTTCGGCGGCGGCCGGGCCGAGATCGAGCTGGTGACGGCGGAGGACCCCCTGGAGAGCGGCATCGAGATCGTCGCCCAGCCCCCGGGCACCAAGCTCAAGGGCATCACGCTCCTCTCCGGCGGCCAGAAGACGCTCACCGCCGTGGCGCTGCTCTTCGCCCTCTACATGGTGAAGCCCTCGCCCTTCTGCCTGCTCGACGAGCTCGACGCCCCGCTCGACGAGTCGAACATCCACCGCTTCACCAACCTGCTGAAGCAGTTCGTCCGCGACTCCCAGTTCATCATCATCACCCACAACAAGAGCACCATCGCCACGGCGGATGCGATCTACGGGGTGACGATGCAGGAGCGCGGCGTCTCGCGGACGCTCTCGATGAAGTTCGACCAGAGCACCGGGGAAGCCGAGGCCCTGCCGACCACCGTCGCCGACTCCGTGCGCAACGCCCGGCCCGCCGCCCACGACCCGACCTGAGCCGGCAATCCCGGGCGGGAGGATGCCGCCCCCCCTGCGGACAGAGTGGGTCAAACAACAAAGCGCCTCTAGGTGAATTAGGTTCTTGCCAGCTCGCTTCCGATGCCTTTATAAGGATTCCAATTTAGGAGCCCACACTGTGAAAAAACTACTTTTCGCCTCCGCACTGGCCTTGACCGGCAGCGTGTTCGCCACGACCACCTCCTACTCGCCGCCGGTGGGCGCAGTCACCACGACCTTGGCCGCCCCGGTGAACGGAGTGCCAAAATCCACGTTTTTCACCCCGGCGCTGCGGATGACGACCGCGAGCAGTTTCGTCGGACCGGTTTACGGCACCGTATCGGCTCTCACGACCACCAGCATCACCGATGCCGCAGGTGGCTGGCCGGCCGGCGCCCTCTCGCAAGCGGCCACGCCCTATTTCATTAAATTTCTTTCCGGCGCGGCCTCCGGCACATGGTGGCAAATTTCCACCATGGTATCGAATACGACCAATGGTTTCACCGTTCTGCCCCGGGCCGGGACCAATCTCTCGGCCCTAGGCGCCGCTCCCGGTGACACATACCAAATTGTCCCCGCCGACACACTTGAGATTTTATTTAACAGTGTGCAGGCGAGCATCGGTGGAACATCTCAGGGCGTTTCCGACACCGTCCAGTTTTTTGACGGAACCGGTTGGCATACCTACTGGTTCAATTCTACGGCTGGTCAGTGGAGGGAGGGCGCGGCTCCATTTAATAAGAACAATATAGTAATCCCGCCTGATTCCGGTGTTCTATTTATCCGAAACCACCCTGGCACTGTTTCTTTGGTTTTACTGGGCTCCGTTGCAACTCGGGCTGAACGGATCATTGTTCCATCCTTCGGCAGTGCGGTAGTGGGCAGTGTTTATCGGAATTTTGATTGAGAACTATGCCGGTGCTATGCCGTTATGGTTAGCGCCAGTGCAAGTGATGGT
>CAISJA010000463.1 GCA_903885525.1 uncultured Opitutaceae bacterium | reverse complement strand
TCGATAACCTCGATGACTTCGTGAAGATCATCCGGGCATCGAAGGACAAGGAGGAGGCCAAGCAGCGGCTGATGGCCAAGTACCCGCTCTCCGACATCCAGACCAACGCCATCCTCGAACTCCGCCTCTACCAGCTCACCGGCCTGGAGCGCGGCAAGATCGAGGCCGAATACCTCGGGCTGATGAAACTCATCGAGGAACTCCAGGGCATCCTCGACTCCGAGGCCCTGCTCCTCGCCCTGATCAAAAAGGAACTGCTCGAGCTGAAGGACAAATACGCCTCCCCGCGCCGCACCCAGATCGTGGACGATGCCGGCGAACTCCGCCTGGAGGACGTCATCCCCAATGAGGGCGCCGTCATCACCGTCTCCCACCTCGGCTTCATCAAGCGCACCCCCGTGGCCGCCTACCGCTCCCAGAAGCGCGGCGGCAGGGGCGTGATCGGTGCCGAGACCTACGACGAGGATTTCGTCGAGCGGCTCTTCACCGCCAGCACCCACGACTCCATCCTCTTCCTCACCAGCACCGGCCAGTGCCACGCCAAAAAGGTGTACGCCATCCCCGAAGGCACCCGCACCGCCAAGGGCAAGTCCGTCTCCAGCTTCCTCCGCCTCTCCGAGGGCGAGAAGATCGCCGCCATGATCTGCGTGAAGGACTTCGCCGCCGACCGCTACCTCGTCATGGCCACCAAGAGCGGCGTCATCAAGAAAAGCTCCCTCGCCGACTACGCCAACTGCACCCGCGACGGCGGCCTCATCGGCCTCAACCTCGGCGAAAAGGATTCCGTCATCGGCGCCGTGCTCACCACCGGCTCCGACGAGATCATCCTCGTCTCCCACCAGGGCCTCGCCGTCCGCTTCCGCGAGCGCGACGCCGATTCCGGCGAGGAACTGTTCCGCGCCACCGGCCGCGCCACCGGCGGCGTCACCGGCATGCGCTTTAAGCTCGACAGCGATTACCTCCAGGCCATCGAGGTGGTGAACCACGAGGCCAAGTTCCTCGTCGCCAGCGAGGCCGGCCTCGGCGTCCGCACCCGCTTTGAGGACTACCGCCTGATCAACCGCGGCGGCTCCGGCGTCTGGGCCATCGACCTCCCCGAAGACGGCTCCGTCCGCCTCGCCGGCGCGCTCAGCGTCGCCGACACCGACGAGGTCATGCTCCTCACCGCCAAGGGCCAGAGCGTCCGCTGCCCGGTCAACACCATCCGCGAAGTCAACCGCGGCGGCAAGGGCGTGAAGCTCGTCAACCTCGACGCCGGCGACAAACTCCTCGCCATCGCCAAGGTCGTCGAGTCCGACGAAGAGGAAGCCGCGAATGACGAAGTTGCCGAATTCGCGCCTCCCGGCGAGGCGTAATTGGTAGAGTAGACAGGAGCGGCCCGGGTTGAGTCGGCCCGCTCCCCCCTGCATCAAACCGGACAGGCGGTTTCCCCGCATCCGACTGTCTGAGGTCGTTCACCGTCGGGCTATCGGCAACGCGGCGCATACGATGGGAGGGTGAAGAGCTGATACTTTCCCTGGAGGTGGTCATGGGTGAAGAACGCGTGATAGCCCAGCGTATGTCCGTATCACTTCCAGAGCCATTTCCGGCAACGTTGCCGCAACCAGTCCTGCATCCGGACAAACGTCCGCGGGCAGTGGCCGTAGTGGAAGTACTGCGACCAACCACGGACCACCCGGTTCACGGTGCAAACCGCTTCCATGCAGCTCCTGACCGTGGTCCAGTGGTTTAGTAGAGTAAGCGACCGGGAAGTCCGGTCGCTCTACTCTACGAATGATCCCACCTGTCCGATTTTTGGAGTCCACTTCACTTGGCCATGTCTGCAGGCTCGCCGGGGTTGCTGATTCGGGCCGCTTCTTCTCCCTCCTTTCGGAGGACAATCAGCCGCCGGCCGGGCCAATTGGTTCGCTTTTCGTCCCGGCCCCGCGACGCTCGGTCTGCATCTCCGCCCGTTTCTCAGTCCCGCAGCGCCTCGAGTTGTTCGACGCCACCATCGCCGAGCTCACTCCGCGCCTGCGGCGCATGCGCTCCCCGCACCAGCTCATGGCAGCACTTCGTTGGAGCATGGAGACGATGGACCGCACGTTCGCCGAGGCTCCCCCCGGCGTCCGGGCCGGTGTCGCCTGCCACTCTGGCTGCAGCTCCTGCTGCCATGTGCCGGTGGACGTCCAGGCCCACGAAGTCCTCTTTGCCGCCGACCATATTCTGCTGCACTTTTCGCCCGCGGAGCTGGACCGCGCCATCGCGCAGCTCGCGGCGCACCGGGGGCGGGTCGCGGCGTTTGCCCCCGGCGAACGGGATGCCAGCCGCCAGCCCTGTGCGCTCCTGCAGGCGGACGCCTGCTCCATCTATGCCGGCCGGCCCCAGCCCTGCCGCGCGCACCACACGAGCGACGCCGCCGTCTGCTCCGCCCACCTCGCCGATCCGGCCATTGACATCACCCAAGTCTACATTCCCGCGCTGCGCGCCCGGATGTTTGCCGTGATGTACGGCGTGGACCAGGCCATCGAGGCCGCCGGGTACGACGAACGCTCCTACGATTTCGGCTCCGCCTTGCACGAGGCGCTCTCCAACAGTTTCTGCCTTGTCGCCTGGCTCCGCCACCAATCCGCCTTCCCCGACTCCTGCCTCTCCGATCCGAGCCCCTGACCGATTCCGCCAGGACTCGGGACAGAGCAGCAGAGTGTCCATGACCTGGCTGCGAATTTGTGGCTGCCTCAACAGCAGGCCCCCAGTGCATACCCTGGACCGGCCAAGTTCTGCCGGTCCCCTGCTGACCCCAGCCTGGCCCGAACCCGCGGCTCCGACCGCCCCTGACAATTCAACTCGCTACTCCTCAGAGTGCTCTGCTCCGCTCGGCAAACTTGTCGCGTAATACGTGACATTTCCTCTGGAACCGGTCCCCAAATCTGGCTGCCTTGTGCGCGGCCCCGGTCGTTACTTCGGGCTGAGCTGGATTTCGGCGATGGTTTTTCCGGGATGGAAGCCGCCCTTGTGCCGGGTGATCCGGCGCACCCCGACTTCCTCCCCGACCAGATCGACCAAGTGCCCGCCGAGCGGGGCCAGGAAGGAGCCGGTGTTGATGACGGTCGGCCCTGGCCTCGGGGTCCAAACCCCGGGCAAATGGACATGACCGGTCACGACGACCTGCGCCGACGGGCGTTGTGCCGCGGCCAAGGCGGCGGCACGCGCCGGGAGCTCGCGCCAGGCGCGGAGCATAGCGATGGGCTGCCGGGGTGGCAGGAAGGTATGCCAGAGCCAGAGCAGCCGGGCCCGCAGGCTGCGGTCCAGGCGATCCACCTTCTCCTCCAGCTGCCCGGCCACCGTGCGGGCCACGCGCAGGCGCACGGGAATGGCGCGGTAGTCGCCGGCAGGTTCGCGGGCCAGCTCGGCCCGCACGAGGGCCACCAGCTCGGGCTGGTTCCGGCTCCAGGGCGTGAGGTCGTCGAAACAGATGTCCCCGTGTGTCACCCAGACCCGGCCATCCGCCAGGAGCAGCTCGTGGACTTCGCTGATGGCGGGATCATGGTTGCCGGTGACAAATATCACCTCTGGCACCCGTTCCCGGAAGAATCGCTGCATCGCGGGCAACCGGCCGGCATTGTGCCCGTGCAGCAGCTCGCAACTGTCGCCATTGATCACCAGGGTGTGCACGTCCGCCAGCAACGGCTCCAGCTGACGCAGGTCCCGGACCTGCGTCGCGGCGTCGAACAGGTGCAAGTCCGAGAGAATCCGCAGCACGCCCCACTACAGCCCAACCGCCCCCGCGGCGCAAGCTAAGGGCCGGCATGGCGGAAAAGTTGCCCCGGTCCAGGACGGCCCCGGACGGCGCCGCTCCCCGGGTCTCCACCCGCCGCCCAGACCGGCCAGACGCAGCAGCTCCCGAGGAAACCGCCCGGGCAAACATGTCATATATTAGATGACATCCTCCTCCGCGCCCAGCCGGCTAAAGCTTGTCCTTTGAAATGTGACTTCCCACCGAGGCTCCTCGGGAGCCAGCCTGCCCACCTTAGCAAACCAGGAAATCCACCTACATGAATATGTCATTACGTGACATCACCGCCAGAGCCGCCTCAGGAAGGAGGCAGCCCGTGGGCGGGATTCTTCTCCAGCGCTCGCAAGAATGGCAGCAGGGTGTGGCTTGGGCGCTTGGGCCACAACTCTGCTCTGTGCCGGAGCCTGTGCGGGCGGAGCCCTGGAGCGTCCATGCCTTCCAGCGAACCGTGGCCGGGCGGGTCCAGGACCTATGCCGCCGCTCTGACCATGAACGGCCTCACTTCGCGCCCGGTGCGTAAAGATTGCCTTCCGCCTTGTCGGTCGGCACCGTTTTTCATGTTTCGCTGGAGCATAGTGATGACCGTGCTGGTCGGCCTTGGCGGCAGCGCGGGCCTCGGCCTCGGCGGCTGCGCCAAGCCGGCGGACCTGCCCGATACGGTGGTCCGCGCCGCCTCGACCGAGGAATTGGCCGCGTTCCGCGTCGACCTGGGCGCCCGATTCACCCCGGAGCAATTGGAACCGTTCGACACTGCGCTGGTGGAGCTGAAACTTGACCTGATGAGCCGCGGGGTGGCCGCCGCCGCCGATCGTGAACGGCAGGCGCAGACCGACGTCCAGGGCAAGACCGTCCGCGACGCCGAGAGGCTGGGCTGGGAGGCCCGCCGGAGCCGCCTCCTCGGCGAG
>CAISJA010000462.1 GCA_903885525.1 uncultured Opitutaceae bacterium | reverse complement strand
TTGGGAATCTCGCCGGTCGATTTCCTGGTCATGCCGCGGTTGGTGGCGTTGTTTTTCATGATGCCCCTGCTCGCGCTCTATTCAAACTGCCTCGGCATCTTCGGCGGGCTGGTGGTGTCCGCCGGCATCCTCGACATCCCGGCCCGGCTCTACTGGTCGGAGACGAAGAGCATCGTGGACCTGTCCGATCTCAGCAGCGGGCTGATCAAGGCGGCGATTTTCGGCACCCTGATCGGGGTGGCCGGCTGCCTGCGCGGCCTCCAGGCAGAGCGGAGCGCCGCCGGCGTCGGCACGGCCGCGACCCGGGCGGTGGTGACGGCCATCCTGCTCATCATCGTGAGCGACGCGATTTTTGCCGTGGTCTTTCACATCCTCGGCTGGTGAAGATGAAGACGCCCCAGGCACATTTCCGGAGGGCAAGGCCGATTCCGTCTGACTGGCGGCGAGGGCCGGAGACTCCGCCCGGACCGGACCGACCATGAACGCGCCTGAGTCCATTTCCGGGAAATTTGCCATCGAGGTCTCCGGCCTGGCCTGCCGCTACGGGGAGAAGACCATTTTGGAGAATGTCTCCTTTGCCGTGAAGCGGGGCGAAATTTTCTTCGTCATCGGCGGCAGCGGCTGCGGCAAGAGCACGCTGCTGCGCAACCTCGTGGGCCTGCAGCCGCCGGCGGCGGGGGAGGTGCGTTATTTCGGGCGAGAGTTCACCCGCGCCGCCCCGGCGCAGCGCCGGGATCTCCTCCGCACCTTCGGGGTGCTCTATCAGGGCGGCGCCCTCTGGAGTTCGCTGACCCTCGGGGAAAACGTCGCCCTGCCGCTGGAGCTTTACGCGGACCTCACCCGTGCCGAACGCGGCGAGATTGTGGCGCTGAAGCTCGCCCAGGTCGGGCTGGCGGGTTACGCGGACTACTATCCCTCGGAGATCTCGGGCGGGATGCGGAAGCGGGCCGGGCTGGCCCGTGCGCTTGCGCTCGATCCGGCCATCGTGTTTTTTGACGAGCCGTCGGCCGGCCTGGATCCGATCACCTCGCTCCAGCTCGACCGGCTGGTGAAGCAGATCCGCGACACGTTCGGCACCACGATTGTCATCGTTTCCCACGAGCTGGCCAGCATCTTCGACCTGGCGGACCGTGTCATCATGCTCGACCGCATCGTGCGCGGCGTCATCGCCGAGGGCGAGCCCGGCTGGCTGCGCGACCGCAGCCAGGATGTCCGGGTGCGGGAGTTTTTGAATAGACGTGAGGAGCCGGTTGCGCAACAAGGAGGTAAGCCCGCGTGAAAACCAAACTCAGCCCCGCCGTCGTCGGCATGTTCATTCTGGGCGCCCTGCTGCTTGCGGTGGTGGCGTTCCTCTCCTTCGGCGGGACGAACTTCTTCGCCAAGCCGGCGCGCTTCGTGGTGTACTTCTCCGAGTCGGCGGCTGGGCTCGACCCCGGGGCGGGGGTCAAAATCAACGGGGTCCGCATGGGCCGCGTGGCCGCCGTCAATGTCCGCTATGATGCCGCGACCAAGAAGTCCCGCGTGCAGACGATCTGCGAGATTGACCGCAACGTGCTCACGGACTCCACCGGCCACGAGATCGACCTGACCAGCTCCACCGAGCTGCAGGGCCTGATCGACCGTGGGCTGCGCGCCCGGCTCACCCTCACCGGCATCACCGGGCTGCTGTTTGTGGAACTGGATTTCGAAGACCCGGCGCAGTACCCGGCCGGGCCGGGCCGCGGGTCGGAGCCGTATCCGGTCGTTCCCTCCATCCCGTCGTCCATCGCCGAGTTGCAGGCCGGCATCATCGAGATCGTGGGCAAGCTCAAGAGCGTGGATTTTAAAGGTCTGGCCAATGATCTGCGCGGGCTGATCGCCACCACCAACCAGAAGGTGGGGGAATTCGATGTGAAGGGCCTCGCCGAGCGCGTCGGCCGCGCCGCCGACGCGGTGGAGAAGATCGCCAGCGATCCCGCGGCCCGCGAACTGGGCAAGAATCTCAACGCCGCCATCGCGGACACGCGGGCGGTGCTCGCGCATCTCGACGCCCAGGTTGGGCCCGCGGGGGCGGACCTGCGCGCGACGCTGGCTCAGGCGCAGACCGCGCTCCAGTCGCTCAATGCCGCGGCCCAGACCACCCAGCGGTTCGTCCAGTCGCAGTCCGGCCTGGGCGACGAGGCTACGCATGCCCTGCAGCAGGTCTCCGCCGCCGCCGATGCCGTGGAGCGGCTGGCCGACCTCATCGAACGCAACCCCAACGCCCTCGTCGTGGGCAAGAAAAAGCCCTGAACCCATGAACCGACGTTTCCTTTTCCCGGCGTTGCCAGTCGCCGTGCTGGCGCTCGCCGGATGCAATCTTCCGATTGAACCCGCGAAACCGGATGCCGTCCGCTATTTTCTCCTTTCCGGCACGCCCGGGGTGTCAGCTCCCGCCGGGTTGGAGGTCCGCCCCGTGCAACTGCCCGCCTACCTGCAGTCGCGGCTGATGGTGGTGCGTCTGTCCGACCACGAGATCCGGTATGCGGAGGAGGCCCACTGGGCCGAGGCGCTGGAAGCCGGGCTGACGGCGCGCCTGCGCGGGCGGCTGCAGCCGCCCGGCGCCGCCGGCGCCGCGGCAGGGTACGCGGTGCGCGTCAGGCTCCAGCAGTGCGAAGGGCTGGCCGCAGGCGGGGCCGACAGCGTGCGCCTGGCCGCCACTTTCGAAATCATCGCCGCGGGCGACGAGACGGTCGTGGCACGGCAGGAGTTCACCGCGAAGCCCCGCGATTGGGATGGCCGGGACTTCGGGCAACTGGCGAGGCGGCTCGGCGAGGCAGCCGATGAGCTGGCCGAGTCGATTGCCGCCGCGCGGCCGAAAAAATAAACCACCCGGCCGCTCAACGCAGCGCGGCGGCGAGGCGGGCGAGGGCGGTCTCGACGTTGGCGCGGGAGTTGAAGGCGCTGATGCGGATGTGGCCTTCGCCGCAGCGGCCGAAGCCGGCACCGGGGGTGCAGACGACCTGGGCGCGTTGCAGCAGGAGGTCGAAGAACTCCCAGGAATCGCGGCGGACATCGGCCCAGATATACGGGGCGTTGTCGCCGCCGATGCAGCTGAAGCCGAGTCCGGCCAGCGCCTCGCGGATGAGCCGGGCGTTGCCGAGATAAAAGTCGGTGAGGGCGCGGGTCTGGGCCCGGCCCTCGGGGGTGTAGACGGAGGCGGCCGCCTTTTGCACCGGGTAGGAGACGCCGTTGAATTTCGTGGTGTGGCGGCGGTTCCAGAGGGCGTGCACCGAATGGAGGTTGCCGGCCGCGTCGCGGGCCTGGAGCGACTTCGGGATGACCGTGTAGGCGCAGCGCAGGCCGGTGAAGCCGGCGAGCTTGGAATAGCTGCGGAACTCGATGGCGACCTCGCGGGCTCCCTCGATCTCATAGATGGAGCGCGGGATGCCGGGGGTGCGGATGAACGACTCGTAGGCGGCGTCGAAGAGGAGGATCGCCCCGTGCTGCCGGGCATAGGCGACCCAGGCGGCGAGCTGGGCGCGCGTGGCGACCGCGCCGGTGGGATTGTTCGGAAAGCAAAGGTAGACCAGATCGGCGGCCTCGGCGGGCGGGGCCGGCACATAGCCGTTGGCGGCGGTGGAATCGAGGTAGATCAGGCCGGGGTAGCGGCCATCGGTGTTGGCGCCGGTACGGCCGGCCATGACGTTGGTGTCGACGTAGACGGGATAGACGGGATCGGGGATGGCAAGGCGGAGGTCGGCGGCGAAGAGTTCTTGGATGTTGGCGACGTCGCACTTCGAGCCGTCGGAGACGAATACCTCCTCGGGCTCGATGGGGGCGCCGAGGGCCTGGAAATCATGCTGGGCGATGGCTTCGCGGAGAAAGGCGTAGCCCTGCTCGGGGCCGTAGCCCCTGAAGGTCTCACGGTGGGCCATCTCGTCCGTGGCGGCATGGAGCGCGGCGATGCAGACGGGCGGGAGCGGCTCCGTGACGTCGCCGATGCCGAGGCGGATGACGGGTTTGTCCGGATGCTCGGCGACAAAGGCGGTCACGCGCCGGGCGATGTCGGCGAACAGGTAGGAGGCCTTGAGCTTGGTGTAGTTGTCGTTGATGCGGATCATGAGAAAATGGAGCAGACGCGGCGGGCGCGGCGGCGGAGCGGGGAGCGGGGAGCGGGGAGCGGGGAGCGGGGAGCGGGGAGCGGGGAGCGGGGACGGGAAGGCTTGATAAAGGTTGGCGCCTGGAGTTAGTTCAAGCCCGTTCCCGTATGCAGAAAATCGAAACCGTCCAGGAATTGAGTGTGGCCGCCGCGGCGTTGCGGGCGGCGGGGCAACGGCTGGCCCTCGTGCCGACCATGGGGGCGCTGCACGCCGGCCACCTCAGCCTGGTCCGGGAGGCACGGGGCCGCGGGTATGCCGTGGTGCTGTCGGACTTTGTCAACCCGGTCCAGTTCGGGCCGAGCGAGGATTTCGCCAAGTATCCGCGCACCGTTGCAGCGGATGCCGCGTGGTGCGAGAAGGAGGGGGTGGCGCTGTTTTTCAGCCCGCCGGTGGAGGAGATGTTTCCGCGCGGCTTTTCCACCTACCTGGCCGAGGACCGCGTCAGCAAGCCACTCTGCGGAGTCTCGCGGCTCGCGCTCTACCGCGGCGTGCTCACCTGCTGGCTGAAACTGCTCCACCTGGTGCAGCCGGCGGCAGTGATGATGGGGGAGAAGGATCCGCAGCAGGTGGCCGTGGTGCGCAAGGCCGTGCTCGATCTCTCCATCCCGATCGAAATTCTCACCTGTCCCACGGTCCGCGATGCCGACGGCCTTGCGGTCAGCGCGCGCAATACCTACCTCACGCCTTCGCAGCGCGAGGAAGCGCTGGCAGTCTGGCGGGCCCTGAGCCGGGTGAAGGAAATGGTCGACGGCGGCGTCCGGAGTCCGGACCGGATTGTGGCCGAAGCCACCCATATCCTGGCGGCCAAACGCCGCCTGCGCGTGATTTACATCGCCGTGGTCCATCGCGACACGATGGAGGCTCTCCGGGAGGTGGTGCCGGGCCAGAGTCTTTTTGCCATCGCTTACTGGGTCGACGAGGTGCGGCTCACGGACAATCTTCCGCTCTGAGCCAACACCGTCCGCCGGCAGACTGTGAATAACTTGTCGGCAATACTGGAAAAGGCACAGCCTGACAGGGGCTGGGCGCGCTCACGGTCCGGGGTCCTGCGGTCCGGGTCCGACGGGGCGGAGTCGGCCACCGGACCCGTCGGCTGGGAATGCGGCGGGCGGAGCCTGCCAGGATATGGTGCTGCTCCGGTGCAAGGCGCAGGGCGGTACCGTGTAGCGCCTGGGTTGTATGTCCCGGTTTGGGAAGGGTCTGGGCCCGGCGTTACGGGCCGGGGACCGCCGGCGCCAAGCCCGTCGCTGCCGCCGGCGGGAGCCTTGGGGTGATGGCGGCCGGAGCACCGGCGGGAAAAATGTGGCGGGGCGGTGACAAGCGGGTGTGAAGAAGTTTGGACAGGCCGCTGGGACGGGCGGGTGAGTCCGGGGTTGAATTTTTGGGATAAACCCTCTGATTGATGCGCTTGTGAGCACTCCCTTCCCTGCCCAGCCCCGCATTGCCATCCTCGGTTCCGGCGCCCTCGGTTGCTACTATGGGACGCGCTTTGCCAAAGCCGGGGAGGACGTGCACTTCCTCGTCCGCAGCGGGCGGGCGGCGGTCATGGCCCGCGGATTGCGGGTGAAGACGCCCACCGAGCGCATCCAGGTGAAAAAGGCGCAGGTCTATGGCTCGCCCGAGGAGATCGGGCCCTGTGATCTGGTGCTGATCGCGCTCAAGGCCACGGCCAACGACCAGTTGAAGAAACTGCTGCCGCCGCTGCTGAAACCCGGCACAGTGGTGCTGACGCTGCAAAACGGTCTCGGGGTCGAGGAGCCGGTCGCCGAAGTGGCCGGGGCGGAGAATGTGCTGGGGGCGATCTGCTTCGTCGGCTGCATCCGCACCGCTCCCGGCACGGTGAACTGTTCCTTTCCCGGCCTGGTGCTGATCGGGGAGTTTGGCCGCCCGGCGGGCGACCGTACCCATGCCGTGGCCGCGCTCTTCACGCGGGCCGGGGTCAAGTGCGAGGCGCAAAACAATCTCGAGGAACTGCGCTGGCGCAAGCTGGTGTGGAATGTGCCGTTCAACGGCCTCGCCATCGCCGCGGGCGGCATCACGACCGACATCATCGTGGCCGACGAGGGGCTGCGCCAGCTCTCCCGGCGGCTGATGGAGGAGATTGTGGATGCGGCGGCGAAATTCGGCCATGTGATCCCGCGCTCATTCGTCGACATCCAGTTCGACCGCACCGCCAAGATGGGCCGGTACCGCCCGTCGAGCCTCATTGATTATGAGGAGGGTCGCGAGGTCGAGCTGGAGGAAATCTGGGGCGAGCCGGTGCGGCGCGCCAAGACCCAGGGCGTGCCGGTGCCGCGCCTCGAAATGCTCTACTGGCTGATCAAGCGGCTGCTGGCCGCGCGCAGGAAACCGCACCAGCGGGACTGAGCCCCCCGGAGGAAGCCGGCCCGCCCCCGGCCGGGAAACCCCTTCGCCGAACAAGTCATCTATTATATGACATGTATCGGCGGGCTCCGGGGGTCTTTGCTTCCGCGATTGCGCCGGGCGGGCGGGCGCGGCTAGCGTCGCGGGCCTGAATTTCCCCCCATGCCGACTCCCGCCCCGAAAAAACACGAGCCGTTCATCCCCGCCGAGGCCCGCCTGCCTGAGTTCACCGTGCGCGCCGTCATCACCGGGGCCATCCTCGGCATGGTCTTCGGCGCGTCGTCGCTCTACCTCGTGCTCAAGGTCGGCCTCACGGTCAGCGCCTCCATCCCCGTGGCGGTCATCTCGCTCGCCCTGTTCCGCGGCTGGTCGAAGGCCGGCGGGCGCGATGCCAGCATCCTGGAGCACAATATCACGCAGACGGCGGGCTCGGCCGGCGAATCGCTCGCCTTCGGCGTGGGGGTGACGATGCCGGCCATCCTGATCCTCGGCTTCGATATGGAGCTGACCCTCGCCCTGCTGGTGGCGGTGCTGGGCGGACTGTTGGGCATCCTCATGATGATCCCGCTGCGGCGGCCCCACATTGTGCAGGATCACGGCATCCTCAAATTCCCCGAGGGGACGGCGTGTGCGGCGGTGCTCAAGGCGGGTGCCAGCGCTGCGGACCGGGCGGCCGCCTCGCCCTCGGCCAAGGCGGAGATGCGGGCGGCGGAGGCGGCGGGGCTGGGCCAGTCGCCCGGGGCGGCCACGATCTTCACCGGCTTCGGCCTCGGCTTGCTCTACAAGACGCTCAACGTGGCCGGCAAGGGCTGGCGCGATGTGCCGGAGAAGGTCTTTGGGGCCCCGTTCCGGGGCGGCTCCGTCAGCGCGGAAATCTCCCCCGAGCTGCTGGGGGTGGGCTACATCATCGGGCCGCGGATCGGCTCAATCATGTGCGCGGGCGGCGTGCTCTCCTACCTGCTGCTGATCCCGCTGATCAAGTTCTTCGGCGAGGGCCTCCCCGCGCCGCTCGCGCCCGGCACGATGCCGATCAGCGGGATGACCCCGGACGATGTCCGCGGCGCCTATGTGCTCTACATCGGCGCCGGGGCGGTGGCGGCGGGCGGCCTGATCAGCATGGTGCAGGCGATGCCCGCGATCTGGCACGGACTGAAGAGCGGGCTGGAGGACCTCGGCTGGGGCCGGAAGGCCGCGGCCGGCAAAGAAGAGGCACCCGGCGAAAAGATCCGCACTGAGCGCGACATCCCGATGAAGTGGGTCGCCATCGGCCTGGTGCTGCTCATGGCCGGGATCACGCTCGCGCCCTCGCTGCACATGAACCTCCTCGGGGCGCTGCTCATCCTCGCCTTCGGCTTCCTGTTTGTCACGGTGTCGTCGCGCCTGACCGGGGAAATCGGCTCCTCAAACAACCCCACCTCGGGCATGACGATGGCCACGCTGCTGTTCACCTGCCTGATCTTCCTGCTCGTGGGCTGGACGGGCGGAGCCTACTACGTGACGGCGCTCTCCGTCGGCGCGGTGGTCTGCATCGCCTGCGCCAACGGCGGCACGACTTCGCAGGACCTGAAAACCGGCTTCCTCGTTGGCTCCACGCCGAAACTGCAGCAGTATGCCATTCTGGTGGGATCGCTCTGCTCGGCCCTGATCCTCGGCCCGATTCTGCTCCGGCTCAATGAGGCGGCCACCGTGTACGTGCCCGTCAAGGAACTGGCCCCGGCCGGGCTGCACACCGAGGCGGCCAGGCTCACCCGGCAGGAGACGCTCAAGGGCCCGCAGGCCCGCGACGACCATGGCACGTATTTTGTCTGGCAGAAAACTGACGAGGCGGGCGGCCCCTCCGGCCGTTACCTGGTGAATGCGCACGGCGACGCCGTCTGGCTGGTGGATCCCGGCATCAACGGGCACCACAAGGTGCGGCCGGACGGCACGATGGTGCGGAAATTCGACGCCCCCAAGGCTACGCTCGTCTCCTACATCATCAAGGGCATCCTCGACCACAAGCTCCCGTGGGCGCTGATCATCCTCGGGGGGGTGATCGCCCTTGTGCTGGAGATGTCGTTCGTGCCCTCGCTGGCCTTTGCCGTGGGCGTGTACCTGCCGCTGTCGTCCTCGAGCCCGATTTTCCTCGGCGGCTTCCTCCGCTGGCTGGTGGACCGCAAGCTCAAGCAGAATCCCGCGCATGCCGCACTCACCGAGGAGCAGTTCACGGCGGAGAGCGACAAGGGGCCCGGCGTACTGCTGGCCTCCGGCTACATCGCGGGCGGCGCCATCGCCGGCATCGTCATCGCTTTCCTGGCCGGCATCCTCGACCGGTACGACGCGGCTCTCACCGACTGGTCGACGGCGCACAACCCGTTTTTTGCGGGGGAGCACGCCGACCTGCTGTCGCTGATCCCATATGCGGCGCTCTGCCTGTTCCTCTACCTGGTGGCGCGGGAGAAAATCCTCGGGCCCAAGCGCCGCTGAACGCCGGGCGGCTGGCGCGGCCGCCCCCTGAGCCGGGCGGGTGCCGCAGCCGCCCCTCCGCCCGCGAGACGCCCGTCCGGGCAGGGCGGGCTCCCAGGTCAGACCACCGGGTTGCTGAGCGTGCCGATCCGCTCGATTTCGACGCTGAGGGTGTCGCCCGGCTGGAGCCAGACCGGCGGGGTGCGGGCAAAGCCCACGCCCTCGGGGGTGCCGGTGAGGATGACGGTGCCGGCCGGCAGGGTCTTGTCGGCGGAGAGAAATTCGACCAGGGCCGGCACCTCAAAGAGCATGTCGGCGGTGGAGGCGTCCTGCATGACGGCGCCGTTGAGCAGGGTGCGGAGGCGGAGGGCGTTGGGCGAGGGGACCTCGTCCTTGGTCACGAGCACGGGACCGAGCGGGCAGAAGGTGTCGAAGCTCTTGGCGTGGGAAAACTGGCCGCCGCCGAATTCGCGCTGCCAGTCGCGGGCGCTGACGTCGTTGCCGCAAGTGTAGCCGAGGATATAGTCGAAGGCGCGGTCGCGCGGGACATTGCGCGCCTCGCGGCCCAGCACGACGGCCAGTTCGCCCTCGAAATCGACCTTGGTGCTCGGCTGCTGCCGGGGCAGCCGGATGGGGCCGCCGTGCGCCTGGGCGGAGCCCGGCAGCTTGACGAACCACATCGGCACCTTGGGCAAGGCGCGGCCGCTTTCGCCGGCATGCAGGGCGTAGTTGAGGCCGATGCCGATGATCAGGGTGGGGGCGACCGGGGGAAGGGGCTGCGCCCCTTTGGACGATCCGCTCGGTGGGGCGGAAATAGCCAAAAACGTCGCCTTCGATGGCGCGGAGCGAGCCGTCGGATTGCAACGCCGCGTAGGCGGGGCCGTCGGGGGTGAGGTGGCGGAGGAGTTTCATGGGGTGGGAAAAAGCCGAGGGTTGAGAGCGGGGAGCGGGAGGGACGGACTCTGCCTAACCGCCTGTTCACGGCGGCGCAAAAACAAAGCCACGCTGGACGGGCCGGCGGACGGCTTGCCTAAAATCCTGCGGCCCGCTCACTCGGTGAGCATGGCTCCGCCCCGTCGTAAGAACATTTTCCGCCTCGCTCCGCCTCCGCCGGCAATCCTTTACGTGCGGCCTGGCTACGGCCGCGTGCTCGCCGCCGAGTATGCGGCGCTCAAGGAGAAGCGCGCCGCACTGGTGGAGGACAAGATCGAGGCGCACAGCCAGGGCGACTTGCGCGAGAACTTCGGCTTCAAGGCCGCCAAGGACGCGATCCGCGCCGTCGATCGCAAGCTCGACGAGCTCGACCGCTTTTCGCGACGCAACACCTTTGTTGAGGTGGACCCCGCCACCTGGCTGACCAAGCCGACCGGGTTTCTCCAGCTCGGCCATGTGGCCCGCATCGAGAAGGAAGACGCGGAGACGAAACGGAAGCACCGCTTCACGTTCCTCGTCGCGACCTGCGGCGAGACGGCCACCGATCCGGACAGCGGCCTCGAATGCCTCCCGCACAACTCCCCGCTCGCCGCAGCCTTGCTCGGGCTCACCATCGGCCAGCCCGCGCCGGTCAGCCTGCCCGCCGGCCCCGCCGTCCTCACCGTGCTGTCGATCCGGAACCCGACCCAAGCCGAGCTCGACCGCCTGCTCACAGCCATCCAGCCGCCGGAGTCCGAGGGCGGGGAGTAGGCTACGGTCCGCAGGGCTGGAGCGCGCGCCAGGTGCGCCGCCCGAGTGATTGACTGCGCAACCCGATGCTTGCCATCGGCTCTCGGGCTCGCTTCCCTAATCCGGCACGGGCCAATCTCCGTTCCACTCTTAATGGAGACTAACGGATGATCACAAATCAGAGCCGTCCCACAGCTACGGCTGATCTGAGCGAAGAAAGTGGCTCGGTTGAATGATTTTCATCTGCCACTAGGCAGGGGTGAAAAAAAGAAAAACAAAACAACCGAGCCGCCGGCACACTACGATCCTGCGTCAGCTC
>CAISJA010000461.1 GCA_903885525.1 uncultured Opitutaceae bacterium | reverse complement strand
CGTCATGGTGGGCGCCCGCCCCGGCCTCTACCTGGACATGCTGCGGGAAGAAGTGGCGCGACTCGGTCTCGGTGAGCTGGCGGTCTTCGTGCCCGAGACGGGCGACATTTTCGACTTCTACCGGCTGGCCGACCTTTTCTGCTGCACCAGTTTCGAGGAATCGTTCCCCCGGGTGCTTCTCGAGTCGGCCGCCTTCGGCCTCCCGATTGTGAGCACAAACGTCAACGGCATCCCTGAAATGCTGGCGGACGACGAGGCCTGGCTGACTCCGCCGGGGGATCGGTACCGCCTGGCGGAGGCCCTGAAGCTGGCGTTGGCCGCCCACTTTGCCGGCGACCGCAGCCGCTCCGGGCGCGCCCGTGGCACCGTGCTGCGGAAGTATCACGAGGCAAAGTCGCTCCCTCAGCACGCCGCCCTGGTGCGCGCCGCGGCATTCCCCCGCTGCTGACCCAGCCCCCGCGCCGGCCCGGTGCAGCCGGGCTTGCCCTCGCCGGTCCGGCCAGCCTTAGTGGCGGCGCACCGTGAACGAAAACGACGCCTATATCTTCGACGTGGAGGAGCCCCGGGACTGGACGCTCCGCGGGGACCCGGTGTGGATCGGCGGCTGGTTCCTTTCCAAGACGGGGGCCGTGTTCTCCGATATCCGGGCGGAGATCGACGGCCGCATCTACCCGGGCATTGTCGGCTTGCCCCGGCCGGAGATCGAGCTGCGCCACCGGGGATGGCAGGGCCTGCCGCACCCCGGTTTTCTGCTGCAAGTCACACCGCCGGCCGGGGCGCAGGCGCTCCGTCTCGAACTGCTGGATGCCGGCCACCACTGGGTGGAATTTTGGCGCACCGAGCTTACGGTCAACTCCGGCCCGGCCGCCCGAGCCCGCTACCGGCTTGGCCTGCTCACCGACCACATCCACCGGCTGCTCCAGGCGCGGCGGTCAGACCCCGCCGCCGACCTTGGGGCCCTGGCCGCCCAGCTGGTGCAGGAAGGTGCCGCCATGCCGGCGGACACGCTGCCCAACCCTCCCTTCTTCGGCGCACTGGAAAAACCGGAACTCGTCGGCGGCACGCAATACGGCAAGCTCCGGCTGGAAGGCTGGATCATCCACCGCGAGCAGCGCATCGTCCGGCTGCTGGGCAGCACCCATCCACAGGTGGAGAACGCCCTCGACTACGGCGGGCGCGAGCGCGCCGAAGCGGGCCGGCTTTTCCCCGGTCATCTCTACGCCGGCCATTCCCAGTACTTCGGCCTGCTCGATATTGATGAGACCGCCCCAGGCCCGGCGGTAGTCCGCCTCTTCGCCGAGCTGGAGGACGGCACCCGGCATCTCGTCTTCAACCGTCGCTTCTACCCCCGGGCCTGCAACGTGTGGGAGCAACCGCTGCCGGTCCTGTCCCGCCGGCTGTTTTTCGAGTGTGCCCGGGCCCTCTATTCCGCCGCCCGCGCCCGCGCCGTCCGGATTGGCGCCCCGGGCGAAATCGGCCGGGCCCTCGCCGCAGCGTGGCGCCTCTGCCAGCGCGAGGCCCCCGCGGCCATCCCGCTATCCGCCGGGGAGGACCCGTACCTGGCCTGGCAGTGTGCCAACGCCCTCTCGCCCCGCCTGCAGGCCATCCTAGAGGCCACCGCCGCGCGACTCGGCGAACAGGGGCCGTCGTTCACCCTGCTGATCGACAGCCGGGGCTGCACCGCGGCGCAACTCTTCGCCCTGGCAGCCTCGCTCGCTGCACAAATCTATCCGCGCTGGGAAGCACGCTTCGTGGGCTCACCCGCTCCGGCCG
>CAISJA010000460.1 GCA_903885525.1 uncultured Opitutaceae bacterium | reverse complement strand
ATCGGTAAACCGTTGTCGCTTCCTGCAACAGGCTTTCAGCAGTACGGAGCCCTGGGCAGGCTGCTAGGGTGACAAAAAGGAGCTTGCCACCCCTTGCGCCGGGCCGCGAAATCCTTGCCTCGTTCTATTTGCCAACATAGCTCAGCTGGTAGAGCAGCGCTTTCGTAAAGCGCAGGTCGTCGGTTCGAGTCCGACTGTTGGCTCCATTTTGACGGCCGTCCTCCTCACCGGTGGCCGCCGTCTTGGCCTGCGATTCGGCCGATGCCGGAACCTTAATTATTGGCGATCCCCCCGTCGGGGAGGCCGCCCTGGAGCTGGCGGCGGAGGCGCTGCTGCGCCACCTCGGCCTTGAGCCGGGCCACCAAGAGCGGGAGGCATCGGCGCGGGCGACGGCGAAGAGGCGGTCGCGGGCGAGGACGTCGGCGAGCATTTCCCGGTAGCGGGGCTCGAAGATATGCAGGGTCAGGAGGGCCTGGGGAAAAAGACCGTGCGCGGCAAGGTCATGACCGGGATGATCGCGGGCACCGGCATCGTTTTCATGGTCCGGACACTAGCCGGCCGGAGTGGAAAATCAAACCGCGCACGGGACAGAGGCGTGGAAAAATGCGGCGGGCGGGGGCAGCCGGCCGGCCGACCCGGCCGGCCGGGCAAGAAAAAGCCCCGGTCACGCGACCGGGGCTGTGAAGGGGGAGAGCGCGGCAAGCGGTGCCGGGCTTACTTCTTGGCGTCCGCGATCGCGGCCTGGGCGGCGGCGAGACGGGCGACCGGCACGCGGTAGGGCGAGCAGGACACGTAGGTGAGGCCGAGCTTGTGGCAGAACTTCACCGAGTCCGGATCGCCGCCGTGCTCGCCGCAGATGCCGAGCTTGATGCCGGGGCGGGTGGCCGAGCCCTTTTCGATGGCGATCTTCATGAGCTGGCCGACGCCGGTCTGGTCGATGCTGGCGAACGGGTTCTTCTTGAAGACTTCCGCCTCCTGGTAGGGCGTGAGGAACGAGCCGGAGTCGTCGCGCGACATGCCGAGGCAGGTCTGCGTGAGGTCGTTGGTGCCGAAGCTGAAGAACTCGGCGGTCTGGGCGATCTCGTCGGCCGTGAGGGCGCCGCGGGGGATCTCGATCATGGTGCCGACGGAGTAGACCAGCCTGGTCTTGGTCTCGGCCATGACCTTGGCGGCGACCTCGTGGACCAGCGCGGTCTGGAGATCGAGTTCCTTTTTGAAGCCGACGAGCGGGATCATGATCTCGGGGTGGGCCTTGACGCCGGCTTTCTTCGCCTCGACGGCGGCCTCGAACACGGCGCGGGCCTGCATGGCGGTGATCTCGGGAGATTTGATGCCGAGACGGCAGCCGCGGAAGCCGAGCATGGGGTTGAACTCGTGCAGCTCATGGACGCGGTGCTCGATGCGGGTGACATCGATGCCGAGCTTTTTCGCGAGGTCGGCCTGCTGCTCCTTCGAGTGGGGCAGGAACTCGTGCAGCGGGGGATCGAGGAAGCGGATAGTGGCCGGGAGGCCCTTCAGCTCCTTGAAGATGCCGAGAAAGTCGGCGCGTTGGTAGGGGAGGAGCTTCGCCAGGGCGGCCTCGCGGTCGGCGAGGGTGTGGGCGAGGATCATTTCGCGCATGGCGTCGATGCGGTCGCCCTCGAAGAACATGTGTTCGGTGCGGGTGAGGCCGATGCCGGTGGCGCCGAAGGCCACGGCGATGCGGGCCTGCTCCGGGGTGTCGGCGTTCGTGCGAACGGACAGCTTCGTGGCCTGGGAGCACCACTTCATCAGCTGGCTGTAGTTCTTGAACTTCTCCGTCGCGCGGGCGGCCGCGTCGTTGTGGATCAGGCCGGCGACGATCTCGGAGGGGGCCGTCTTGATCTGGCCGGCGTAGACCGCGCCGATCGTCCCGTCGATCGACAAGAAGTCGCCCTCGTTGAAGGTCTGGCCGGCGACCGTCACGGTCTTCTTGTCGT
>CAISJA010000459.1 GCA_903885525.1 uncultured Opitutaceae bacterium | reverse complement strand
CTTGTCCTCCATGGTGATCACCTCGGAGGCGTGGGCGAGCGTGATCTGGGGATGGCCGGCGAGACCGGCGGCGGCCAGCAGCGGAGTCAAGACCTCCTGCGGCCCGACCATGACGATGGGCTCGATCTCCTGGCCGGAGGAGAGCAGCAGCTTGACCGCGGCGACGACCTCAGCCGGGCCTAGGTCCCCCCCCCATCGCGTCCACCGCGATGCGGGCCGGTGCGGGCGTGGAACTGGCGGTTTCGGAATTGATAGTGGAAACCGGACGGACCCGATTACACCGTGACGTCCAGAACCTGGCGACCGCGGTACAGGCCGGTCTTCGGGTTCACGCGATGCGGGCGGAAGGCGCCGCCATCGACGGGATCCTTGGCGAAGGAAGGAGCTTTGAAAGCGTTGGCGGCACGCCGGTTGGCGCTGCGACGCTTGGATTGTTTGCGTTTCGGATTTGCCATAAAAAATGAGGGAATGTGCGGGCGGCGCTGCGAGGCGACCCGCGGTGACTGTGATAAGGTTGAGGTTGGTAAAGTTGCCTTCCGGCCCCGTCAAGGGTTTTAACCGGGCTGGGGAGCGGGGAAAGTGTGGTTTTTGCAACCCGCGCTGGACTGCGGGAAAAAGACCGTCAAACCTGCCGGTCCGCATCTTCATCCTCTCCACCCGCCATGGCACCTACTTTTCTGCAAATCATCCTGTTGGGATTGATCCAAGGTGCAGCCGAATTGCTGCCTGTTTCGAGTTCCGCCCATGTCATCGTGGCCGAGAAGCTCATGCGGCTGGATCCTTCCAGTCCGGAGATGACATTCCTGCTGGTCATGCTGCATGCGGGCACGATGGTGGCCGTCATCGTCTATTTTTGGCGGGGCTGGCAGAGGAGCATCTTCGCCAGCCGCCGCCAGTTCATGGTCTCCGCCCGCCAGATCCTCCTCGCCACGGCGGCCACCGGGCTGCTTGGCGTCGGGCTCAAGGTTTTCATCGAGAAGCTGATCATCGGCGGCCACCAGGCGGAGATCGAGCAGCTCTTTGGCTCGCTCCCTGTGATTGGCACCGCCCTGTTGGCGGCGGGAGGGTTGATCCTGTGGTCTGCTCGCCGCATCAGGCGCCGTCCGGCCCGGGCCGAGCTTTCGGACGGGGCCGCGCTGTGGATCGGAATCGCGCAAGGTTTCTGCCTGCCCTTTCGGGGGCTCTCGCGTTCCGGCACCACGATTTCGGTGGGCCTGCTGCAGGGCGTGGCGCAGAAGCCCGCGGAGGTCTTCAGCTTCGCCCTGGCGGTCGTCCTGACGCCGGCGGCCATCGCGCTGGAGGCGCACCGGTTGTTCAAGGCCCATCCGGAGGTGGCGCGCGGGGATCATCTGCCGGCCCTGCTCCAGCCCGGGCTGATCGGGCTGGCCGCCAGTTTCACCGCCGGGTTGCTCGCGCTGGTCTGGCTTTCAAACTGGCTGGAGCGCGGCCGTTGGCACTGGTTTGGCTATTATTGCCTCGCCGCGGCCGGGCTGGTGTATGTTCTCGCGGCAAATGGGCTCTGAGCCAAACCTCTGGGCTGTCCTGACCCGGCAGCTGCGCGACGGACAGGAATTGACCCCGGCGCAAGCCACCGCGGCGGCGCTGGCATTGGCTGAGCTGGCGTCGGACGACGCGGCGAAGGCGGGGTTTCTGGCTGCGTTGGCCGGCAAGGGGGAAACCCCGGCTGAAATCGCCGCCATGGCCGAGGCCTACCGCGGTCTGGCCCGGGATCCGGGGGTGGCCGACCTGGCTCCGCAGGCGCTCGATGTGGTGGGCACGGGCGGTGACCACGCCGGCGGGTTCAATGTTTCCAGTCTGGTGACTCTCGTGCTAGCCTGCGCCGGGGTGCCGGTGATGAAGCATGGCAATCGCGGCATCACCTCGAAGTGCGGCAGCGCCGACCTGCTCTCCGCCCTCGGGGTCAACCTGGAGGCCACTCCGGAAACATCCCGCCGCGCCCTGGAGCAGCTCGGTTACTGCTTTTATTTTGCGCCGGCCTACCACCCGGCCTTCCGCCATGTGGCGGCGGCGCGGAAGGCGCTCGCGGCGCAGGGGCAGCGGACGATTTTCAATATCCTCGGGCCGCTGATCAATCCGGGCCGCCCGGCGCAGGCGTTGATCGGGGTCTATGCGCCCGGCCTGGTGCCGAAACTGGCCTGCGCCCTCGAACGGTTGGGATGCCGGTCGGGGCTCGTCGTCCATGGCCGGATCGACGCCAGCCGGGGTATCGATGAAATCACCGCCGCCACGGAGAATCTGATCCAGGGGGTGGGTGCCCTGCGGGAAGTCCGGTCGGTCTGGCGGGCGGCGGATCTGGGCGTGCCGGTTTGCCGGTTCGGCGAGCTGACCGGCGGGGAGGTGGCGGAGAATCTGGCCATCGTCGCGGCGGTGCTGGCCGGAACGGGGCCGCGCGGACTGGTGGATACGATCGCCCTCAATGCCGCGGCGGGTCTCTGGATCACCGGGCGTCAGCCCGCTTGGCGGGACGGGGTCGGCCTGGCCAGGGAATTGCTGCTCGGCGGGGCGGTGCGGCAGAAGATCTCCGACACGCGCGATTTCTACCGATCATGAGCCGGCACTATTTTGGCACCGACGGGGTTCGCGGCCAGTACGGCACCCCGCAGATGGATGAGGCGCTGGCTTGGCGGCTCGGTGCCGGCGTGGCGTCATACGTGAAGCTGACGCCGGATTTCCGTTTCACGCGGGTCTTCATCGGGCGGGACACGCGCGGCTCCGGTCCGGCCCTGGAAGCCGCGCTCGCCGCCGGTCTTGCCGCCGAGGGTCTCGTCCCCGTCAGCCTCGGGGTGGTACCGACCGCCGCGGTCAGCCTGCTCACCCGGCGCGAGGGGGCGGCGCTGGGCGCGGTCATCACCGCCTCGCACAATCCGGCGGCGGACAACGGCATCAAGTTTTTCGGCCCCAACGGCGTGAAGCTGACCGATCAGGATGAGGGGCGCATCGAGAGGCTCATGCCCGCCGCGTCTCGTCCGCCCCTGGCCGTCAAGCCGCCGGTGGCGGAAGGGCTGGCCCGCTACATCGACGCCGCTGCCACGGTTCTGCCGGTGGGCAGCCTGCGCGGCTGGAAGATCGCGGTGGACGCGGCCAACGGGGCGGGTTTCCGGGCCACGCCCGGCACCCTGCAGCGATTCGGCGCGGAACTGACCCTGCTCGGGGTCGATCCCGACGGGGCCAACATCAACGAAGGATGCGGCAGCCAGCATCCCGAGGCGCTCAGCGCAGCCGTGGTGGCGGCCGGCGCCCGGCTCGGCATCGCCCATGACGGGGACGCCGACCGCTGCGTATTGTGCGATGAGACCGGGGCGGTGTTGGATGGCGACGAGGTGCTCACCATTCTGGCATTGCAGGCACTCGCCCAGGGGCGGCTGGCGCACCACACCCTGGTGGTCACCCGGCAGAGCAACCTCGGGGTCGATGTCGCGGTCCGGGCGGCCGGTGGCCGGGTCTGCCGCACGGCTATCGGCGACCGCTACGTGATGGAGCGAATGCTGGCGGAGGGAGCCACCCTCGGGGGGGAATCGTCGGGGCACGTCATCTGCGCGGAGATTTCGCCCACGGGCGACGGGCTGGTGACCGCCCTCAAGGTGATCGAAGTCATGCTGGCCACCGGCCGGCCCCTGTCGGTGCTGCGCCGCCAGCTGCGCCGGGTGCCCCAGCGCACCGCCGCCCTGGCCGTGCGGGAAAAAATTCCGTTGGAGAACCTGCCGGGATTATCCGCCGCGATCGCCGCGGTCGAGGCCGCCCTCGGAGCGGAAGGCCGGGTGCTCGTGCGATATTCCGGCACCGAGTCCAAGCTGCGCCTGCTCGTCGAGGGCCCGACCGACCGGGAGGTGGAGCGGCACTTGGCCCGGCTGGAAGCGGCGGCCCGGGCGGAGCTGGCCGTGAGCGAAGCACCCTGATGTCCGCGGCGCCCCCGGCCTCGTCGTTGGTCCGCGTCTACTGGACGGCCTTTCCGGGCCTGTTTTTCGATTACTACGACCTTTACCTGTTCATCTATCTGGAGCGAACCTTGGCGGGGCACTTCAGCCTTGGGATAGCGGCCAGCCACTGGCTGCAATTCACCGGACTGGCCGGGGTGGGGGCCGGTGCACTGGGCTTCGGCTATCTCGCGGACCGGTGCGGGCGGGGGCGGACCCTGCTGGGCGTGTTCGGGGTGTACGCCCTCGGGATAGCGGGGTTGTCCCTCGCGTGGGATTACGGGAGCCTGCTCGGTTTTCGCCTGCTGGCCTCGCTGGCGCTGGGAGCCGAGTGGGGCATCAGCCACACCTATCTCGCGGAACGGGTCGAAGGCCCGTTGCGCTACCGCCTCTCGGCCCTGCTCCAGTTTTCATTGCTCGGCGGACTGCTGGCCGCGCTCGCGGCGCGCTTTGCGCTGCCGTTCTGGGGCTGGCGGGTCCTGTTCGCCGCCTCGATTCCTCCGGTCGGCGTGCTGGCCCTCCTCCGGTGGCGCGCTTTGCTCCGCGAACCCGAGCCCGCCGAACCCGCGCCCGGTTTGCCGGCGGGTTTCGCGACGCGGTCGGCGTTGGCGGCTGGCGGCAGTCCGGCCTCCGCCGGCATCGCTTCCTCCTGCGGCGGGCGGCCGGCGCGCCCGGCCCTGCCGGGCTTCATCCTCTGCCTCGCGCTGGCGAGCCTCACCATTGCGGGCGGCACGATGAACGTTTTCATCGCGAAGGACCTCCCGCAATCTCCCTGGTACACCGTGCTGTTCTGGAGCGCGGTGGCGCCGGGCATGCTGCTGGGCTCGGGGTTGGTACGGCGGCTGGGGGTGGGACGGACCTTGCGGGCCTATGCCCTCGCCTTGCTGCTGCTCTCGCTCGCCTGCTGGCTGACCGGGTGGAGCGGCCGCAAGCCCGCCTTCGCCCTTGGGCTGGCGCTGCTCAACGGCATTCCGTTCGGGCTCATGGGCGCATTCTTCAACGAGGTGTTTGCCGGCCACCGCACCATGCTGTCCGGCTCCGCCTACAACCTCGGCCGGATCCTCGCCGGATGTGCGCCCTGGCTGGTGGGCGTGCTGGGGCTGCGGTCCGGCGACAACTATTTTCTCTTTGTCGCCCTCCTGGCGGCCGGGGTGTACGGGCTGGGCCGGCTCCTGGCGGTGTCCGGAGCGAGTGTGCCGGGAAGGCCGGGCCACGGGTGAACCCGACGGGGCGGGGGAATCCGCGGGAGGGATTTTCCGCCGCTCCGCCTACACGCGGAAGAGCGCCCCCAGTTTTTTGCCGAGCAGCACCGCGAGGCCGGCCACGGTCAGGCCGAGGAAGGCCATGGCCCAGACGCCGAGGGCGGCGGCGAGAAACCGGCCTTCGCCGATCAGCTGGAACAGTTCGTAGATCGCCTTCGTGATCGGGTAGAACTGCTGCTTCTGCGCCAGAACGAGGGAGTCCGAGACTTCCAGCATGGCGAAGCAGAAGGCGAGCAGCCCGCCGGCGATGAGGTTGGCGGCGATGAGCGGCAGCGTGATCCGGCAGGCCGCGCGGACCGGCGGGCAGCCGAGATTCTGCGCCGCCTCCTCCAAGGTGACGCTCGTCTGCTGGAAACCGGCCACTGCGGCGCGCACGACATAGGGCAGCCGGCGCACGGAGTAGGCGAGGATGAGCAGCAGGGTCGGGTTGCGGACCGGATTGAGAAAGGCGAGGCAACGCCCCTCCTGGCTCATGGCCAGGTAGCCGAAGGCCAGCACGAGCCCCGGGACCGCCAGCGGCAGCATGGCGAGGAAATCCAGCGCCTCCCGGCCGGCGAGCCGCGAGCGCACGATCACGTAGGCCAGCGCCACCCCGAGGAGGAGGTCGAGCAGGGTCGAGGCGGCGGCGTACCGGAGGCTGTTGGCGATGGCGGGCACGGTGAGCGGGTGCCCGAGGGCGAGGCGAAAGTTGGCCAGGGTGGGATCCGACGGCAGCACCGTGCCGTACCATTCCCGGGGAAAAGCCACCCCGATGACGCCGAGGTGCGGCAACAGGGCGAGCAGGACCACCGCGGTGAATCCGGCCGTGCACCACCAGGCCCGGGCCGGGGTCAGCGCCCGGGCGCCGCCCGTGCTCGTCGCCCTAGCCATGTGGGCGAAGGTGTCGCGGCCGCAGAGCCCCTTGCCCAGGGCGTAGGCGGCCACCGAGCCGGCCAGCATCACGGCGACCAGCGCGTAGGGAAACGGATTGCCGCCGATTTCATTTAGGCCGTGGAAAATCTGCACGGGCGCGACCCGGTCGTAGTCAAAGACCAGGGGCACCCCGAGGTCGGTGAAAGCCCAGATGAAGACGAGGGCGCCCCCGGCGAACAAGCCGGGCCGGATCAGCGGCAGGGTGATGCGCCGGAAACGACGCCAGCCGGTGCAGCCGAGGCTGGCCGCCGCTTCCTCCAGCGCGGGATCCAGACCGGCGAGGGCCGCGAGCGCGTTGAGGTAGAGGATGGGGTAGAGACTGAAGGCGTTGACGAGCGCGATGCCGAGGAATTGATGCTGCCCGAGCCAGTCGTGGCTCCAGCCGGCCGGCTCCACCCCGAGGGCGATGAGCAGGGAGTTGAAGGCACCATACTGCCCGAGGATCTGCCGGAGTCCGATGGCCCCGACAAAGGGCGGCAGGACCAGCGGCACGAGGAGCAGGGCGCCGAACAGCCCCTTGCCGGGAAACATCCAGCGGTCGGAGGCCACGGCCAGCGGGACGGCCAGCAGCAGGGCCAGGACGGTCGAAAGCAGCGCCAAGGCGAAGGAATTGCCCAGTCCATGCCGGTAGAGCGGATTGCCCAGCAGGGCCTGCAGATACGCGAAGGTCAGGTGCCCGTCCGCGTCGCGGAAACCGCCCTGCAGGACCTGCAGGACCGGCCAGAGGAAAAACACCGCGAAAAAGCCCAGGGTGAGGGCAAACACGAGGCGCGCGAAGTTCTGCGACATCGGGCGCAGTCTGCCGGCCCGGCGGAAGCGCTGACAAGCCGCAAGTGCCCGGCAAGATTCGCCTGACGGGATAAAATTAGTCTTGGCTAATATTCACTTGCCACCGGCGCGGACCGGGCTTCGCTGCTGTCATGCCCGAACCTTCTTCCTCCGTGTTGCCTCCGGCACCAGCTTGGCGGCAGGGGGGGACGGCCCCGAGTCTCCCGGAGGCGCACCGTTCCGTGCTGGTGCCGGAGGACGCGACCTTCTGGCGGAAGTGCCTGGCGTTCGCCGGGCCGGGTTTTCTGGTGGCGGTCGGCTACATGGATCCGGGCAATTGGGCCACGGACCTCGCCGGGGGTGCCCGGTTTGGGTACACGCTGCTCTCGGTCATCTTTGTCTCGAATCTCATGGCGATGCTGCTCCAGCATCTCAGCGTCAAGCTGGGCATCGCCACCGGGCGCGATCTCGCCCAGGCCTGCCGCGACCACTACTCCCGGCCGACCATCTGGTTTTTGTGGATACTCTGCGAGCTCGCCATCGCGGCCTGCGACCTGGCGGAGGTGGTGGGCTCGGCGATCGCCCTGCAGCTGCTCTTCGGGATTCCGCTGCTGTGGGGCTGTCTGATCACGGCGGCCGATGTGCTGCTCGTGCTGCTGCTGCAAGGACGGGGATTCCGCTACCTGGAGGCCGTGGTCATCACCCTGATTGCCACGATCGGGATCTGTTTCAGCGTGGAGCTCTTCCTCGCGCGGCCCGCGCCGGGGGGCATGCTGGCCGGATTTGTGCCGGTCAGCGCCATCCTGCGCAACCGGGACATGCTCTACGTGGCGATCGGCATTTTGGGGGCCACGGTGATGCCGCACAACCTTTACCTGCACTCCTCCATCGTGCAGACGAGGCGGTATGCCCAGACGCCCGGGGGGAAGCGCGAGGCGATCAAGTTTGCCACGCTGGATTCGTCCGTCGCCTTGGTCTTCGCCCTCTTCGTCAATGCGTCCATCCTCGTCCTGGCCGCCGCCGCCTTCCACGGCAGCGGCCATCAGGGCGTGGCGGAGATCCAGGACGCCTACCACCTGCTCGACGGGCTGCTGGGGGTGACGTTTGCGAGCGTCCTGTTTGCCGTCGCGCTCCTCGCTTCGGGCCAGAACTCCACCCTGACCGGCACGCTGGCCGGGCAGATCGTGATGGAAGGGTTTCTCGACTTCCGCATGCGCCCTTGGCTGCGGCGGCTCCTCACCCGGAGCCTCGCCATCGTGCCGGCGGTCATTGTGATCGGCGTGCTGGGTGAAAAGCGCACCACCGACCTGATGGTGGCGAGCCAGGTTTGCCTCAGCCTGCAGCTGGGTTTCGCCTGCTGGCCGCTCCTGCGGTTCACCGGCGACCGGGCCAAGATGGGGGAGTTTGTGAACCCCCTTTGGATCCAGGTGCTGGGCTGGATAACCACGCTTGTCATCATCGGACTAAATGTGAAGCTGGGGCTCGACTTCGCCGGTCTGACCGGTCCCTGACCCCGCCGCCCCGTGTACCAGAAAATCCTCGTGACGTTGGAAAACGGTCGGGCCGACGCCTCGCTCCTGCCGCATGTGGCGGCGCTCGCGGCCCAGACGGGCGCCGCACTCATCCTGCTGCATGTGGCCGACGGCTGGGCGGCCCGCAACTTTGACCAGCTGCAACTGGCGGAGTCGGAGGAGATGCGCGCCGACCGCGCCTACCTGGAGGCCGCCGCGGCCGGCTTGCGCGCGCAGGGCCTCCGCGTGGAGACACGCCTGGCTCTTGGCAACCCGCCGGCCGAAATCGTCCGCCTGGCCGACCACGAGCACTGCGACCTGATCGCCATGGCCTCGCACGGGCACCGTCTGCTGGGCGACATCATCCACGGCAGCACCATCGACAAGGTCCGGCACGACACCACCGTGACGCTGCTGGTGGTGCGGGCGGCGAAGCTCCCGGCGGAGTGAGCCGGCCGGGGGCCTGCGGCCGGCCGGGGCTTGCAGCGGCCGGGAGATTGGCTTTGCTGGCCGCATGAAGTTTCTCCGCCCCTTGCTGCCCGCCCTGCTGCTCCTGATCGCGACCGGACTCCTGGCCGCCGGCGAAGCCCGCCATGCCCTCGTCATCCAGACCGATTTTGGCACGAAGGACGGCGCCGTCGCCGCGATGAAGGGCGTGGCGTTCGGGGTGGACCCGCTGCTGCCGTTGGTCGATCTCAGCCAGGAGAACACGCCGTACGACATCTGGGAGGCGGCGTACCGGCTCAAGCAGACCGCCCCGTACTGGCCGGCGGGCACGGTGTTTGTTTCGGTGGTCGATCCGGGCGTCGGCACGGCCCGCGCCTCGGTCGTGCTCAAGACCAGGAGCGGTCATTACTTCGTCGGCCCTGACAACGGCACCTGGACGCTCGTGGCCGAGGATCTCGGGATCGAGGCGGTGCGCCGCATCGATGAGAAGGCCAACCGCCGGCCGGGTTCGGAAAAGAGCTACACTTTTCATGGGCGCGACATCTACGCTTTCACCGGGGCCCGGCTGGCTTCCGGGACCATCACTTACGAGCAGGTTGGCCCGTTGCTGGAGCCGAAGATACTCAGCCTGCCTTACCAGCATGCCGCCGGCGATGCGCAGCAGGTGACCGGGGCCATCCCGCTGATCGATTTCCACTATGGCAATGTCTGGACCAATATTCCTGACGAGCTTTTCGCCGGCCTGAAGCCCTCGTATGGCCAGAAATTTCTGGTCGTCATCCAGCACGACGGCAAGGCAGTGTACCGCGGCACCATGCCCTACGTGCGCACGTTCGGCGAGGTGCCGGAGGGTACTCCGCTGCTCTACCTCAACAGTCTGCTCAACGTCGCCTTCGCGCTCAACATGGGCAGCTTCTCGGAAAAGTTCGGGCTCAGCGCCGGTGGCGGCTGGACGGCGACCGTGCTGCGCGCCCCGTGATGTGCCCGGCCGGTTGAGCGGCCCCCCGCGTGTCCTGGAACGGGCCGGGCGGACCGCGGCACCCCTGGCCGCCGCCCGGACTGTTTGCAAAGCGACAGCCTCTGCGGTCGGGAGCGGTGCCGGCAATTCCGCCTCGTCGCGGGGGCGGCATTGCCCTATCGGTCAGGCCATGCGCGCCGTCGACAGCCACGTGCACCTTTACCCGCCGGAAGCCGGGCTGGATCCCGCCGGGTGGGCGGCGGCACGCGGGGAGGCGCACTGGTCCCGGCTCTGCACCCGCCGCCGCCCGGACGGCTCTCCGGTGCAGACCTTTCCCAACGTGGACCAATTGCTCCGGGAGATGGATGCGGCGGGGATCGCCACCGCGCTGCTCCTCGGCTGGTACTGGGAGAACCACGCCACCTGCGTGGAGCAGAACCGCTTTTACGCCCGCTGCCTCCAGGCCCACCCGGACCGTCTGGCGGCCTTTGCCACGCTCCATCCGGCGGCCGGGGCCGCGGCGCTGGCGGAGGTGGACCGGGCGAGGGAGGCCGGCTTTCTGGGTCTCGGCGAACTCTCTCCGCACTCGCAGCAGGTGCCGCTGGATCATCCTGTCTGGCAGGCCGTGCTGGCCAAGGCGGGCGAGCTCGGCCTGCCGGTGAATCTGCATGTGACCGATCCGCAGTCGCGGCCGTATCCGGGGCAGGTCGGGACGCCGCTGGGCGATTTCTTGCGGATGGCCCGGGACCATCCCCACACCGTGTTCATCCTGGCTCATTGGGGCGGCGGACTCGCTTTCGATCCCGCGAGCGCGGTCTTGGGCAATGTCTGGTTCGACACCGCCGCCTCGCCGCTGCTCTATGGGCCGGAGGCGTGGACCAGGGCCCTCGCGGCCGTGTCGGCGGACCGGCTCCTATTTGGTTCGGACCATCCGCTCCGCCTCTATCCGCGCCTCGCCGCCGGTGCAGGACTCGCCGAGTTTGCCGCCGAAGCGAGGAGGTCGCTGCCGGCCGGCGCCCAAGGGCCCGTGTTTGCCACCAACGCGGTCCGGCTGCTGGGCCTGTAGCCAATCAGGTCGGGGAGCTGCCTGGGGACGCGCCGGGCCGGGGCAGGTAACCGGGCCGGGCTCGCCGCAGAGCGAAGGGGGCCGCAGTGCTGGGCTACTCGTAGCGGAGGGCCTCGATGGGGTCCAGCTCGGAGGCTTTGCGGGCCGGATAGAAGCCGAAGAACACGCCGATGGCCGCGCTGAAGCCGAAGGCTCCGGCGATGGCCGAGGTGGAAACCAGCACGGGCCAGCCGTTGAAATGGGAGATGAGCCGGGAGGTGCCGACGCCGAGCACGATGCCGATGATTCCGCCCAGGGCGCTCAGGACGATGGCCTCGGTGAGAAATTGGAGCAGCACATCGCTGCCGTGCGCGCCGACGGCCAGGCGGATGCCGATCTCGCGGGTGCGCTCCGTCACCGAGACGAGCATGATGTTCATGATGCCGATGCCGCCGACCACGAGTGAGACCCCGGCGATGGCGCCGAGCAGCACCGTCATCGTCTTGGTGGTGGCGGTGGCGGCTTCGGCCAGTTCGAGCTGGTTGCGGACCGTGAAGTCCGGATCCTTGCCGTTGCGGCGCTGCTGCAACAGGTCGGTGATGTCCTGCTGGATCCGCGGCATCTGCCCGGCGGTGGCGGCCTGGATGGTGATGGAATTGAGGTAGGGGCGGCGGGCGAGGCGCTTGAGGTGGCTGGTGTAGGGAATGATGACCACGTCATCTTGGTCCTGGCCGAAATAGTTGAACCCCTTGCCGGCGAGCAGGCCGACGACCTTGAAGGGGATGTTGCGGATACGCAGGACCTGCCCGATGGGATCGAGGCCTTGGTAGAGCTGCTCCGCCACGGTTTTGCCAATGAGGCAGACCTTGGCGGCGCTGCGCACGTCGGCCTCGGTGAACATTTGCCCGGACGTGACGGACCAGATGCGGATGTCGAGGTAGCTGATATCCTCGCCCTGGATGGTGGTGTTCCAGTTCAGTCCGTTGCCCAGGATCTGGGTCCGGTCCCGCATGTCGGGACTGAGATTGACGACGCCGCTAATCTCGCCGCGGATGGCGGTGGCGTCCTCGACGGTCAGGGTGCTGGCGGTGCCCAAGCCGCCCCGGACACCGCCGGTGGTGAAGTTGCCCGGGAAGACGGTGACGATGTTCTGCCCGAGGCTGGCGATGGAGGCTTCGACCTGGGACTTGGCCCCGTTGCCGATGCTCACCATGGCAATGACCGCCGCCACGCCGATGATGATGCCGAGGGCGGTCAGGACGGAGCGGAGGGCGCTGCGGCGCAGGGCGCGCAGGGCCACGCGGAGGGTGTTGATGAAGCGCATGGGTCAGTCGGTCAACTTGGCGGCGGACTCGGCCGCCTGGAGCTTTTGTAGTTCCGCGGTGGCCGTCAGCCGGTCCGGCACGGCGATGTCGCTGACCAGGCAGCCGTCGCGCATGATCAGGTTGCGCTGGCAGTAGCGGGCGATGTCGAGCTCGTGCGTCACCATGATGATGGTGATGCCCTGTTCGTTCAATTTCTGGAAGACGCCCATGATTTCCACCGAGGTCTTGGAATCGAGATTGCCGGTCGGCTCGTCGGCGAGAACCACCTGGGGATCGTTGATCAGGGCGCGGGCGATGGCGACGCGCTGCTGCTGGCCGCCCGAAAGCTGGCTGGGAAAGTGGTCGGCGCGGTTACCCAGGCCGACGATGTCCAGGCAGCCCTTCGCCCGGCGATGCATCTCGGCGGTGCTGAAGCGGCGCCGGCCGTAGAGCATCGGCAATTCCACGTTCTCCAGGGCGGTGGTGCGTGCGAGGAGGTTGAAGCCCTGGAAGACGAATCCGAGCTTGCGATTCCGGATGTCGGCTAGCTGGTTGCGGCCGAGTCCGGAGACATCGGTGCCGTCGAGCAGGTAGCGCCCGCGGGTCGGCCGGTCGAGGCAGCCGAGCAGGTTCATCAGGGTGGACTTGCCGGAGCCGGAGGCCCCCATGACGGCGACGAACTCGCCGTGTTCGATGGTGAGCGTGACGTCGCGCACGGCATGCACCGGGATCTCGCCGGAGGCGTAGATCTTGTGGAGGGCATCGATCTGGACAACCGCAGGCATGGTCATCAGAAACGGCGGACGTTGCTGCCACCGAAAGGATTGCTCGGGGCGCCGGCCGGTTTCGCATTCGGTACCGTCACGCTGGTGATGATGATGTCGCCCTCCTTCAGGCCGTCGGCGATTTCAGACGCAACGCCATCGGTGATGCCGACCCGGACAGTCACGGTCTCGGGCGCGGCGAGCCGGTTGCCGCCTGGGAGGCGGTAGACCGTGCGGGTGGTGTAGGCATTTTCACCGGCCCGCCGCTCCGCCATGGCGGCGGCCTGTTCGGCGGTGATGACGCCGCGCTCCACCATCAGCTTGCGCAGCTGTTCCCGCTGTTCGGGGGTCGGGGGCCCGTTGCGGAAGTCGAGGCCCAGCTCGGCGGAAATATCGCGCATTTTCTGGCGTTGCTCGGGAGCGAGGCCGGCCAGCAGGCCGCTGCGGCCTCCGCCTTCGCGCCGCT
>CAISJA010000458.1 GCA_903885525.1 uncultured Opitutaceae bacterium | reverse complement strand
AGTCGACGGTCTCCTCCTCGATGTCCTGGAGCAGCTCCTCGGCGATGGCGTTGAGGCGGGCCTCGGTGTAGCGGTAGGCGGCGGGCGGGTCGCCGTCGACGGAGCCGAAGTTGCCCTGCGGGTCGATCAGCGGGTAGCGCATGACCCAGTTCTGGGCGAGGCGGACGAGGGTGTCGTAGACGGAGGAATCGCCGTGCGGGTGGTAGTTTTTGAGCACTTCGCCGACGACGCCGGCGCACTTGTCGAAGGGGCGGTTGTGGAGCAGGCCCTCGCGGAGCATCGCATAGAGGATGCGGCGCTGCACCGGCTTCAGGCCGTCGCGGGCGTCGGGGAGGGCGCGCGAGATGATGACGGACATCGAATAGTCGATGTACGCCGTCTGCATGATGTCGGTGATGTTGGCCGAAGTAAGTTTCTCGTTGGCGGTATACACAGGGAAAGGGAGGGGAAGAAGTAGCGAGTCGGGGGTAGTGAGTAGTGAGTAGGCGGCGGCTAAGGCGGGGATCAGTAGCGAGGAGGAGGCAGGTGCGGCTCAGAAATTACTTGGCGACGTAGTCTAGGAACGCGCGTGCCTTTGCCGGTTTCTGAAAGGAAGCGTCAATCCGGTCGCCGTTGTTGAAGCAAACGAGGATATCAATTTTAGACAGCGCCACGGTTGCGGGCGATTTCATGTCGGCATCCAGAAAGCGCTTCGCGTCATCTAGGGTTAAAAACTCAGATGAAGCTCCGAACAGCGGCGTGACGACGATCTTCCTGATTTTGCTCCCGAGTGCTTCAGCAAGTTCAGCGACAAATTTGGTGAAGTCCTGCCCCATTTTGTGGCGCAAGTCTTTTTTGAATTTTTCGCGCTGTGCAGTCGTCAATCGCTGGAGGGCGTTTACGGCGATACGGAAATCCCTGTCGGGCGTATCTTCGGCAAAATCAATGGGGACGCCAGCAGTATGGAATGCGCCGATAATCGCCGACCGGTGCACATACAGGGTATGAAATCCGGCGCGCTTCATTTGCTCAATCGAGCTGGCGGTAAATATGCCGACCAGAACAGCGCCAAGGAAGGGAGCGTCCCACCCATGCTTTTCGGCGGTAGGCAGAATGGCTCCCTGGATTTCCTGCGCCTTATTTTTTGAATGCCTGGAGTAGCGTCGCCATGCGGTTTCAATGAAGGCCAAGGGTCGCCCACGCTTGTCAGTGGTGCCGTCTTTCTCCAACACAAAGTCAAGATCGTGCTCGCAATCATACTTGTCCGTCCAGGTGACCTTGGTTCCCGTCCGCGCTTTTCTCCGGTGTCCCTGCGCATCGAGATAATAACCGAACTGGTCCGCAAATTCCTGAAGGACAGATTTCACAATCTCCTCGACGAGCAGGCCGACCATCTGACCGAACTGATGTCCTGGGGCTTTGGCCATGGGTCAGCCCTCAATCCAAAGGTTGCCTTCGTGGAGCGGAACGTCGTGCACGCGGTTTTCCCATTTGATGTTGCGGTCGCGAAGTTTTTCAAAACGCCATTTTCCGAACCCGGCAGCGAGGGCCAACTCGCCAAGCCATTTTTCAGCGGGCACATGAATTCCGTAGGGAGCTGAGTCGCCAATCACGAAACAAACGGTGGCTCCCGGCGCGGTGATGGCGCGCAGGTTGTAGAAAACATGGGCGAGGTCTTTGAAATAGGCGGCAATCATGGTGTGGTAGGTTTTTTTGCCGCCCTTCGTTAGGCGGACTTCAGCGAGCTGCTGGCAGACGATGGAGAGATCCTTTCGGATAGGATCGAGCACCGGATCAGCCAGAAGGTCGGCAAGCTTCAGTCGCTCGGCAGCGGTGTGCTGCGAGCATGAATGCATCAGATGCCGACGGACGGTTTGCTGGAGGTCCGCCCAGCCCGTGATATCTTTCCAAAAAGTCATTTCCAAGCGGGTGGCATCAGCATAGTCGTAGTTATTGGGATAAGGGGGCGAGGTGATGACGGTGTCGAAACGCCTGCCGCCGCCGAGCGCAAAAGGTTCGCGGGCATCGTGAGCCACGATGGCGGAGCGACGGCTCCAGCCCTCTAGCCTAATGCGGCTTCGATCCTCCAGCATTTGCGCAATCACCTCCTGGTAGGCCGCAAGCGGTTCACGTTCGCGGCTCTTGGTTTTGTTCGGCAACACGTATTGCCATTGCGCTGTGCCGACGAAGCTGCACGACCGCAGGATAGAGGTGATGGCGAGCCAAAGCAGGTTGATGATTTCGGGGGAATAGTCTTGGGTGACGAGTTTGCCGTGAGCGAGGCGCAGGCGCTCCAACTTGCCAAGCGTCTCAGGAGAATAGATGCGGGTGATGAGTGACTCGGGTTCGCGGGCGAGAACAGGCTTCATCGCCTTGGCCAATGCGGTCAGCTCGTTGGCCGCAGTGTGCAGCTCCTGAGGCTCAAAATCCCAACCCATTTTTGCCTGTGCGATCCTGTGCACAAACGGATGGGATTCAGTGCCGGCGGAGGCAATACCGAAAGTGTCGGCGGCGAGCAAGGCAGTGCCTGAGCCGGCAAAAGGGTCAAACAAGGAACGCGATTTATTCTCGACCAAGACGGATTGCACCCATTGAGCGGAGAAACCCGCAGAGTAGCGAAACCAGCGGTGGACGGGCAGTTTCAGATTGTCGATAAAGGTGCCCGTGCGAGCGGTCCTGGACGCTATTGGACGATTGGCGCGTTTGAATATTCTGATGGCCAAGGCTGCCGACTCGCGATTCCCGGTCGCGGCAAGTTCAGCACTGCTGAAGAGCAGCGCAGTCTCGTTGCCTGCCAAGTACGGCGCTTGAGCCTCTTGGGCTGCCAAGGTTGGCTGCTGGGATTTGCGCAGGCGCCGTTTCGGGGTCATGGCTTGATTGAGGTCCAGGGGCGGGCTTCGGTGAATTGGGCGAGGTGGCCGATGTTGTCGGTGGCGATGACCGTGCCGAGGCGGATGGCTTGGGCGGCGATGATCACATCGGCGTTCAATTCCTCCGGTTCGCCGACAGTGCGTCCCGTTCTGAGCGACTTGGCCCAGATAGCAGCCGCCTGGCGCAGATCGGCGGTGGCGAGGGGAACGTAGGTGATCAAGCTAGGCAGGGCGTCGAGATTGGCGAGAGAGCCGGTGAGGTTTTCCAAGATGAGATTGCGGCGCACCTCGTAGTCGGCGATATCCGGGAGGAAGACGGTCGCGTGCCGGTCCAGCAGCGCAGCCAGCCAAGTCCGGATCTCTCCGTTGCGGGAGTAATCGGCGTGGGTAAGCCGGCCGAGAGGGCCGGAGTCCAGCATGACAGCTCGGGTCATTGGGAGAAGAGGGGCGATTCGCGCAGACGGTTTTCCTCCAGCTTGGCTTGGAATTTGGCCCAGATCATGGGGTGTGGGTCGGTGTGGTCCTTCTCCCAGCGGGCAAACATGGCTCGGGCAATGTCTCCATTGAGGCAACCGCATGGCGTAGCGGGCGTTTCGTTTTGGCGGTGATTTTCACGGGTTGAATCCTCGGGTTGGCAATGAAATCAAAATGGCGAGCAGGAGAACAATTCCGAGAGCGAGAAAGATGGCTCAGACATCCAGGTACTGGACGTTGAGGGCGTTGTCTTCGATGAACTGGCGGCGGGGCGGGACTTCGTCGCCCATCAGGAGGGTGAAGAGGGCATCGGCCTTGGCGGCGTCGTTGATGTTGACCTTGAGGAGGCGCCGGTGGTCGGGGTCCATCGTGGTTTCGTAGAGCTGCTTCGGGTTCATTTCGCCGAGGCCCTTGTAGCGCTGGATGGAGAGGCCCTTGCGGCCGTTGGCGCGGATCTGGCCGATGATGGCGAGCGGGGAGAAGAGCTCGGTCCTGGCCTCGGCCTTGGAGCCGGCGTTTTCCGTGAAGAGGTAGCGCGGGGTGGCGGCCGGGGCGAACACAGTGGCGTCGAGGCCGGCGCGGGCGAGGGCCTTGAGCAGCTTGGTCATTTCGTTGGCCTCAAAAATTTCGTGGATGGTGACGCGGCGGACGGGCATCGGCGGGTTGGTGCCGCCGGGGCGGGCGCCGGTACCGGGGTCGCCGACTCCAGCGACCGCCGACGGGACGGGATCCGCATCGAGTCCCATCTCGGTGAGGAAGGCGGCGCGGGCCTTGTCGTCGCGGAGGAAGCGGTGCGACTCCTTGTTGCCTTCGCGGATGCGGGCGAGGTAGCGCGGCAGCTCGTGGGAGGCGGGGTCGTGCTGATCGAGGTATTCGGCGAGGCCGGCGCCGTGGCGGGTGATGCCGGAGCCGAGCTTTTCGAGGGCGGCGAGCATCTCGACGAGCGGGTCGATCTGCGCCGGGGCGAAGACATGGTGGTCGGTGGCGCGGCTGAGCACGATATCCTCGGAGCCGAGTTCGAGGAGGATGCGGTTGAGCTGTTCATCGTTGTCGACGTACTGCTCGCGCTTCTTGCGTTTGATTTTGTAGAGGGGCGGCTGCGCGATGTAGACGTAGCCGTGCTCGATGATGCCCTTCATCTGGCGGTAGAGGAAGGTGAGGAGGAGGGTGCGGATGTGGGAGCCGTCGACGTCGGCGTCGGTCATGATGATGACCTTGTGGTAGCGGGTCTTCTCGATCTTGAAGGCGGAGTCGTCCTCGCCGGTGCCGATGCCGGTGCCGATGGCGGTGATGAGGGTGCGGATTTCCTCGTTGT
>CAISJA010000457.1 GCA_903885525.1 uncultured Opitutaceae bacterium | reverse complement strand
GTGCGAGACGCCGGAGAGGCCGATGAGGCGCTTGACGTTGTGCTGCGTGAGCGCGGCGAGGTTGCCGAAAATAATCGTCGCCGCCGCCATGAGCGTGAGCACGGGCGTCGTGAGCCAGGCGTAGGCGCCGAACACGCCGTCCTTGCCCGCGAGCGCTAGCAGCACCGCGAAGCCCGCAGCCTTCGAGGCAACGGCAAGGAAGGCGGTGACGGGCGTCGGCGCCCCCTGGTAGACATCGGGAATCCAAATCTGGAAGGGGAAGGCACCGATCTTGAAGGCCACGCCGCTGAGCACGAGCAGCACGCCGGCGAGGGCGAGGAAGTTGTCGGGATGATCGTGCAAAAACTCCGCCACCACGCTGAACTCGAACCCGGTGTGCACCACCCCGTTGGGCCCGTCGACGCGGCCGACCGCGCCATAGAGCAGCGCGATGCCGAAGAGCAGAATGGCCGAGCTGAGCGCACCGAGGACGAGGTATTTCAGGCCCGCCTCCAGAGTGAGGGCGTTGTCGCGGAAATAGCTGACCAGAATGTAAAACCCGATGGTGACCGTCTCCAGCGCCACGAAGAGCATCGCGAAGTGATCGCTTTGGGCCAGCAGCATCATGGCGGCGGTGACGACCATCAGGATGTGGTAGAACTCCACCCGGGGCAGGCGCGTGCGCGGCAGGCAGAGGCCGGCGAGGAAACTGGTCAGCAGCGACGCGGTGAGGAAGAACACGCGCGCAATCTGGCCCGGCAGAGAGTGCCGGAGCAGGCCCGCAAAGGTGGTTTCCCCGATCCAGGCGCTGTGAAAATTCAGCAGCACCCCGAGCAGCGCCGCCGCTTGCACGGCCACCGCGAGCCGGGGAATGAGGCCGTGCTGCGAACGGGGCAGCACGATCTCGGCCACGAGCAGGAACAGGGCCCCGCCCCCCAGGAGCATTTCCGGGGCGATGGCCCACCATGGGTTGGACTCGGCGGCGGCGTGAAGGAGGTCGGTCGGCATGGCGGCGGAAGATCAGCGTTGGTCGGATACCGCAGCGGCGGGGGCGGCCGGACTGGAACGGAGGGCCTGGTCGGCGGCGGCGGACAGCGAACGCGGCCAGAACCCAAGGAAGCACAGCAGGGCGAGGAGGGCCAGCGCGGGCAGGCGTTCGGACCAGTCGAGGTCCGCCGGCGGATTGGCCTGCCGCACACCCTGCCACTGCACGCTCGGCGGCCCGAAGAACACCCGGGCGGCGGCCCGCAGGCCGTAGATGGCCGAGAGGACCACCCCGGACACGGCCACCGCGGTCAGCCAGTGGGAGAAGGGCCAGAGCGAGACGAAGATGGTGAGTTCGCCCCAGAAGTTGGCGAAGCCGGGCAGGCCGAGGCCGGCGAGGGTGGCGGCCACGAAGAAGGCCGCCAGCACGGGCGTCTGCTGCGCCAGGCCCCCCATCTCGGCGAGATCGAAGGTCCGGGTGCGGTGATGGATGCTGGTGGCGAGCAGGAAGAGAAGCGCGACCGACAGGCCGTGGCCGACCATGAGCAGGACCACGCCACCGGAACCGGCCACGGACAAGGTGGCGACGCCGAGGAAGCAATATCCCATGTGCATGACTGAGCTGTAGCCGATCATCTGCTTGAGGTCGCGCTGGGCGAGGGTGACGAGGCCGAGGCCGAGCACGTTGCCGAAGCCGGCGAGCAGGGCCAGCACCCAGACCCAGTTGGTGTGGATCGCAGGCAGGTGGGTCCAGGCCGGGAAGGCGACGGCGAGGTCCGCCAGCGCGCCCTGGGGCAGCAGCGGCAGGGCGACCTGGAGGAGGCCGTACAGGCCGAACTTCTTCAGGACGCCGGCATGCAGCATGGCGGCGGAGGAGGGCGCGGCCCCGTAGCCGAGCGGAGCCCAGGTGTGAAACGGCCAGAGGGAGACCAGCGTGCCGAAGCCAAACAGCAGCAGGCCGAAGATGTGTTTTTGCGTGGTGACGTGGAGCGGATTCGCCGCCAGCTCGTCGCGCAGCGCGATGAGGTCGAAGGTTTCCGCCCCGCTCCGGGAGTAGATGGCGAGCAGGCCGAGCAGCGAGAGCATGGCACCCAGCGTGAGGTAGACGGTCATCTTCATGGCCGCATAGTTGCGGTCGCGCCCGCCCCAGAGGCCGACCATGAGGAAGGTCGGGATGAGGGCGAGTTCGTGGAAGAAATAGAAGAAGAAGAGGTCGACGGAGGCGAAGGTGCCGAGCAGGCCGCTCTGCATGATGAGCAGCAGCATCAGGTAGGTCTGCAGCCGTTCCGCGCCGGAACGCAGCGCGTAGATGCCGGCGGCGAAGCCCACGGTGGCGGCGAGCACGAACAGCGGCACGGAAATGCCGTTGAGCCCGAGCCGCAGGCTGATGCCGAAGCCTTGCAGGCCGGTCGCGGTGTTGCTGAGAAACTGGTAGTGGCCGGCGGCGTTGGCCGGAAACTGGCTCCAGAGCCAGAGGGCGATCAGAGCCGGGACGGTGAAGGCGACCGCCGCCACCTGGCGCGCGAGCCGGGGGCCGGTCAGGCCCAGGCCGAGCAGGAGCGCGGCGGCCAGCGGGGTGGCAATGGCCGCCTGGAGGAGAAGGGCGTTGGTCGGGTTGTCCATGGGTCAGGAGAACAGGCCGGAGGCGCAGCCCCAGAGGAGGGCGAGGCCAAGCAGGAACCAGTAGACGTAGGCGTGGAGGTTGCCGACGTAGAGGGCGCGGGCGCCGAGACCGAGCAGGCCGACGAGGCCGGAGCTGCCGCGGATGATGAGGCCGGCCAGGACGATCTGGTCGAGGAAGTTGAGCAACATGGCGAAACGCTGCTGCACCTTGGCGACGTAGAAACCATACCCGCGGTCGAAAGACTCCTTCAGGCGGACGAGCCCGCGGAAGACGCCGCCAGCCTTGACCTCCAGCGCGTCGGTGGGCTGCGACGGGTAGAAGAGCCAGGCGGCGCCGGCACCGGCCAGCATCACGAACAGGCTGACCGCGAAAATGACGGTGTGGGCGGGGCCGTGGGCCTCCGGGACCAGTCCGGCGACATCGCCGGCGAGCTTCCCGTAGACGAGGGGCCAGCCGCCGATGGCCGAGAGGATGGCCAGCAGGAGCAGGGGCAGGCGCATCGTCCAGCTGCCCTCGTGGGCTTCTTCGGCCGCATGCGAGCGCGGCGTGCCGAAGAAGACCAGCTTCCACAGGCGGAGCATGTAGAACGAAGTGAGGACGGCGGTGAGCGCGAGGATGCCGAAGATCAGTTTGTTGTTCGCGTAGGCGAGGTAGAGGATGGCGTCCTTGGAGAAGAAGCCCGCCAGGTACGGGAAGCCGATGAGGGCCGCGACGCCGACGGTGAACATGGCGAAGGTGAACGGCATTTTCCGGGCCAGTCCGCCCATCCGGAAGATGTCCTGTTCGTGGTGGCAGCCGTAGATGACGGAGCCGGAGCCGAGGAAGAGCAGCGCCTTGAAGAAGGCGTGGGTCGTGAGGTGGAACATCGCGGCGCCGACCCCGGCGGCGAGGACCATCTCGTGGGCATGGCCACCCATCTCGTGGCGATAGCCCAGCGAGCCCAGCCCAAAGGCCGCGACCATGTAGCCAAGTTGGGAGAGGGTCGAGTAGGCCAGCACCTTCTTGATGTCGGTCTGCACAATGGCACAGAGGGCGGCGTAGAGGGCGGTGACCGTGCCGATGGCGGCGATGACGTGCAGGGCCGCGGGCACCATCAGGACGTTGATGCGGCAGAGCATGTAGATGCCGGCGGCCACCATCGTGGCGGCGTGGATGAGAGCGGAGACGGGCGTCGGGCCCTCCATCGCATCAGGCAGCCAGACGTGGAGTGGCATTTGGGCGGACTTGCCCAGCGCGCCGCAGAACAGCAGGAGCGGGAGGCCGGCCCGGACGACCACCTGCCCGCCCTGGATCGAGGCCCCGATGGCGTCGAGGTTGGTCGTGCCGAAGGCCCAGTAACACCAGATGATGCCGAGAAGGAAGCCGAAGTCGCCCACGCGGTTGACGATGAAGGCTTTCTTCGCGGCGTCCGCCGCCGACTGCTTCTCGTGATAATGGTTGATCAGCAAATAGGAGCTGAAGCCAACCAGCTCCCAGAAGATGAAGAGCATGAACAGCGAGTCGGCGAAGACGATGCCGAGCATCGAGAACATGAAGACCGACAGGCCGCCGAAGTAGCGGGCCCGGGCCGGGTCGTCGTGCATGTAGCCGAGCGAGAAGAGGTGGATGAGGAAGCCGACGAAGCCCACGACAAAGAGCATGAGCAGAGCGAGGGAATCGACCTTGATCCCGAGGCTGATGGTGAAGTCGCCGAAGCGCAGCCATTCCAGCGCCCCCCCGGCGGTGGCCTGGCTGAAAACCAGACGGAGGGAGAGGACAGCGATCAGGCCCGCAGCCGCCACGGAAATCCACGAGGCCAGCGCGCCGTGCCGGCGCAGGAACAGCGCGATCACCGCGGCGGAGGCGAGCGGCGTGAGCAGAATGACGAGGGCGGTGTGGAGCGGGTCCATCAGGAGAAGGGCGGGAGGCGGAGGGCGGAAGGCGGAAGGGCAGCCGAGTTAGCGCATCGTAGGAGCACGGGCGAAGTCCGGCAGGGGCCGCTGCCCTCAACGGCCCTTGGACGCTTGGGGGCAAGCGCCCCTACTCCTGCATCGTGTCCATGCGTGTTCATGGGGGGTCAGTTTTTCAGGTGGTTCAATTCCCCGACCTGGATGGTCTGGCGGCGGCGGAAGAGCGCCACGATGATGGCGAGGCCGACGGCCACCTCGGCCGCGGCGATGGAGAGGATGAAGAAGACGAAGACCCCGCCGTCGACCGTCCCCTGAAAGCGGGAGAACGCAGCCAGCGCCAGGGTCGAGGCCAGCAGCATGATCTCCAGGGCCATGTACAGCACGAGGGTGTTGCGGCGGAGCAGCACCCCGAAGAAGCCGATGACAAACAGCAGCAGGCTGACGATGATGTAGGCATTGAGGCCGGGCTGGCCGAACGCCAGCAAGGAGACCGGATGGATGGAGTCAGGAGTCGGCATGGGGGTGGTGGCGCCAGCGGCCTCAGAGGTTGCCTCCTGAATTCTGGCCCCTGGTTCCCGGCCCAGCCAATTTCTTGCTCAGGACGATGACGCCGAGCATGGCCACGAGGAGCAGGAAACCGACCACCTGCACGGGCAGCAGGTAGGAGGTGAAGAGGGAAGTGGCGTAGTCCTTCAGACTGGCTGCCGGCAGAGTGGCGGGGCCGTCCGGAAGCAGCACGCGGTGAGAGAGGGACCAGACTCCGAGCAAGAGCAGGAACCCGCCGATCACCGCGGCGGCGACGCCCAACGGGCGATACGGCGGCAGGGCGCCGGTCCGCAGATCGAGGAGCATGACGATGAAGAGGAAGAGGGCGACGACCGCGCCGGCATACACCAGCAGCAACACAAACGCCAGGAGGGCGGCGTCCAGCTGCACGAAGAGCCCGGCCAGGCCGAGCAGGCTCACGAGCAGGCAGAGCGCGCCGTTGACGGGATTCTTGTTCACCACCACGGCAAGGGCACCGAGCAGGGTGAGGGCCGAAAAGAGATAGAAGAGGAAGTCGCTCATCGAAGGACTGAAGGACTGGAAAGCTGGAGGGCGGAAGGACCGAAGCGAGCGGAGAGAAAGGGCGGAAAGACTGAGAGGCGGAAGGGAGGAACCGAACCGGAGTGAGAAGGGCCCCGCAAACTAGAGCAAGAGGCGTCCGCCCTCCTGGGCAACCTGCCGGCATTTTCTGGAGTGTGGGTGGTCATGCTTTCAGCTTTTCAGTCCTTCAGGCTTTCCGTCCTTTAATGCGCAACCGGGCCGCGCATGGCGGCCAGCTTCTTGTCCCATTTGTAGTGCGGGTCGGGCAGCGTCCCGCCTAGTTCGTAGAGCTTGTCCTTGTGGAACACGAGTTCCTCGCGGGAATAGCCGGAGAGCGAAAACTGGTTCTGGAGGAAGATGGCTTCCTCGGGACAGACCTCCTGGCAGAGCCCGCAATAAATGCAGCGGAGCATGTCGATGTCGAAGGCCTGCGGGGCTTTCTCGACATGGGCGCGCTCGGGCTGGTCGGCCGGTACGGTGCCCGGAATGATGCGGATGGCCTTGGGCGGGCAGACAAACTCGCAGAGCTGGCAGGAGACGCATTTTTCCCGGCCGTGCGGATCCTGCACGAGGGTCGGGATGCCGCGGTAGCCCGGCGGGATGGCTGGGCGCTGCTCCGGGTACTCCATCGTCCACTTCTTCGCGAAGAAATGCCGGATCGTGATGCGCATGCCCGCGAAGATTTGCGGCAGGTACAGGCGCTCGGCCAGGCTCAGGGGTTTGCGTTCGACAGGATAGGCCATGGCTCAAAGGGCGGTGCGGGATTGCGGGCGGAGAGCGGCGACGAGCGCCAGCCCGGTGGCCGCGGCCAGGGCGATCCAGGCCACGAGGCCCAGCTGCAACTGGAGGATGGCGACGGCAACGGTGTAGACGACCAGGTTGCCGATGGCGAGGGGCAGCAGCTTGCGCCAGCCGAGCTGCATCACTTGGTCATAGCGGAAGCGCGGGACGGTGAAGCGCACCCACATCATGATGAAGATAAGGGCGAAGACCTTGGCGACGAAGATGACGAGGGAGAGCAGGCCGAGCCAGACAGGCGCCTGCGCGAGGTGGAGCCAGCCGGCGAGCTGGGCGAGCGACACCCAGGGCAGCGGGTTCCAGCCGCCGAGGAAGAGCAGCGTGAACACCGCGGAGCCGACCACCATGTGAGAGTACTCGGCGACAAAGAAGAGGCCCCACTTGAGCGAGCCGTATTCGGTGTGGAAGCCGCCGACGAGGTCGGCCTCGCCCTCCGCCATGTCGAAGGGCAGGCGGTTGGTCTCGGCAT
>CAISJA010000456.1 GCA_903885525.1 uncultured Opitutaceae bacterium | reverse complement strand
GTGTGGTGCGTGAAGGTGTTGTAGTCGCCGAACGGGATGCCGTCGAACGTGACGTTGTAGCCGCCGTCATCGATGCCGCGGATCGTGGTGTGCTTGGCCTCGCTGAGGCCGGGGCCGTTGGTCTCGATATTGGCGACGCTCGGCGCGATGCTGGCGATGGTGGCGTAGTCGGCGGTCGGGGCGACGTTGTTGGCGATATATTGGAGCGACAGCACGGACTGGGGCTGGCGGACATCCAGCTTGCTGGAAGTAGGCGCCTCGGACTCGGCGGTGGTGCGGGGAGCGGTCACCTCGAGATCTTCGAGGCGGACCGTCTTGCCGAGGGGCGTGCCCGCCTCGTCGGCTTGCAGCAGGACGGCGGAGTTGAGAAGAGCGAACAGGATGAGCTTGGTGCGTGGTTTCACCCTCACAGCAGATTTCTGCCCACCCCATCCGGCAAGCAGCCACCGGGCGGTTTTATGGCGGGAAGGTAAAGATTGGGTATCGCCCGGGTGACGCCCCTGCCAAAGCCTCCTCAGCCTCCACCCGTCCGGGCCCGGCCGAACCGGAGATCAACCGCGCTGGCCGCGGCGGGAGCGAGAGCAGGACGCCAGCCGCGGAGCCCTTGCGCCGCAAAACATGACCCGGGCGGGCCTGGCCCGCCTACCGTGACACCGGGCCATGGAGCCGGACCAGTTCCCGGCAGACGGCATCGATCACGCCGGCCCAATCCTCCGTCCGCGATTGGCGGAACAAGCGGGCGGTGGGATACCAGGGAGAATCGTCGCGCCCGAGCAGCCAGCGCCAATCGGGCGAGAAAGGGAGCAGCACCCAGAGCGGCCGGCCGAGGGCACCGGCGAGATGGGCCACCGAGGTGTCGACGGCGATCACCAGGTCAAGTTGCGCGGTCAGCGCCGCGGTATCGGCGAAATCCCCGAGCCGCGCGGCCGGATTCCGCCAGCGGGGCATCGCCGCAAGCCCCTCCTCCTCCGCGGCGGTAAGCTCGCTCTTCAGACTGACGAAGGTGGCCGCTGGCAGGGCTTCCCCGAGGCGGCGGAACTCCGCCAGCGGCACGGAGCGGTTGTGGTCGTTGGGATGCGTGGGATTGCCCGCCCAGGCGACACCGATGCGGAGTCCGGTCGCCTCGCGCAGATAATCCTGCCAGCGTGCTGCTGCCGCCGCCGGCACCCGGACATACGGCACCGCGGCGGGAATGGTGTCCAGGCTGGTGCCGCAGGCACCGGGCAGGCTGGGCAGCGGACAATGCAGCTCGCATACAGGCAGCGGCTCCCCGTGCGCGCAGAGGGAGGCGGCCTCCGGCAAAGAAGCCGCCAGCAGGGACCGCAACGCGGGCTGGACCTCCACGTGCACGATCGCCCCGAGCCGCGCGACGAGCGGCACATAGCGTACAAACTGCAACGTGTCGCCGAAGCCCTGCTCACCGTGCAGCAGAATGCTCCGGCCGGCGAGCGGCTCCGACCCGGTCCAAAACGGTTGGGAGAATTTTCTCCCCGCCCCGCCCAGCGGCCAGGCATGCCGGTACTCCGCATGCGGCCAGCCGACGCGCAGCTCGCCCGCGACGAGCAGGGTCATGGCTAGATTCAGGTGGGCCGCGGGGGATTCCGGGGCCAGCGCGAGCGCCCGTTCCGCGGCTGCCCGCGCTTCGGGCAGACGGTTTTGGGCGCGATAGGCATTGGCGAGGTTGACCTGGGCATCGGGAGAGTCCGGGCGGAGCGCCGCCGCCCGCCGGTAGCATGCAAGGGCACCCACCAGATCGTTTTGCAAACGCAGGGTGTTGCCGAGATTCAGCCAAGCGGGCGCGAAACCTTCCCGCAGGACCAGCGCCGTCCGGAAGGCCGCCGTGGCTTCGGGCCAGAGACGGATCTTGAAGCAAAGGTTGCCGAGGGCAAAATGCACCTCGGCGAGCTGCGGCCGGGCCCGTGCGGCCTGCTGGTAGGCCGCGAGGGCGTCCGCCAGCGCCCCGGTCTTTTCCAGCACAATGCCGAGATTGAACCCGGCCTCCGCCAGGTCGGGGCACAGTGCGAGGGCGGCGCGGAAATCCGCCATCGCCTCGGCCTCGCGTCCAGCCGCATGGTGCGCATTGCCCGCCGCGAAATGCTGTTCCGCCGCGGCGCCAGCCCGCCCGTCGGGGGTCAAACGATAGGTGGATTCCGGGGCATGCATCGGCCGTCCTGCAACAGATCGACCGAATGGGCTGACGCTTTAGGCTGAGTTCCCTGTGACCGGTTTCCAGAGGAGATGGAGCGGAGGGCGGCGAGACAGTGTTTTTTCGTATACTATTTACATTGATAGTTTTAAAAAAGCATTCTGCATCGGGACCGCCGTGGCGTGGGGGTGGAGATGAAGCATACCTACCAGCTTGCTCAACTCCCGCATCGGGTAAGGCTTCGGCAGGACCGCGGCCGCCCCAAGCCGGCGGCAGGAGTCGGTGTCGATCCCCGGACCACCGGTCAGAAAAACGAACGGGGGATGCGATGCGCCGAGTTTGGCGCGCACCTTGGAAAGCAAGTCGTAGCCGCTCTCATCCGGCAGATTGACGTCGCAGACCACCACGTCGGGTTGCAGCTGCTGCAACAAACGCCGGCCCTGGGCACCCGTGGTGGCGGTGTAGACGACCTGTCCGAGCTGCTCAAAAATCAGCTTGGTCAGTTCGCCCAGCGCCTCGTTGTCGTCGATGATGAGCACGCGGGTCCTGCCTGGCGGCGGAGGGGCGGATGGCTGCGGAGAGCGGGTGGCAGAGTCCGTCCCGGCCGCCAGATCCGCGGCGGCACCCGGCATGACATCCGGAAGCGGAGTGGCGGGCGATCGGCTGAAGGACAGCACAGGCATGGCTGCAGGATCGCCGATTTTGGCCCCGCCGCCCATCCGGGCCGTCCCGCAATCTGGACTAGGGGATTGCCCGCAGTGCCCCGGCGGAAGCTGAAAATTCCGCCGCAGCGGGCGAGCCGGACGAACCCCATCACGGGGAGCGCGGGTTCGGCATGGGTGACGAAATTGCCGCCGCCGGTGAGGCACAGGCTAGGGCGGCGTCGGCCGGGCGGCGTTTCCCGGGTGAGACGCCACGAAGCGAAAGAGCAGGGTGACCACGATGGTCAGCACCGCCACGGTGCGGGCAAGCAACTGTCCCTCCCACTGGGCGGCGCACCAGTCCTGAAATTCCGCGGAGAGCACGTTGGCCTTGCCACCGATCACCTGTAGTTCGCGGAGGTATTTCTTATTTTCCAAGGGATCGCCCAGCAAAGGATCGACCGTCACCGGAGCCGCAGTCAGGAAAATGACCAGGGCTGCGCCGAAGCCCAGCACGAGCAGGCACCGGGTGATCCGATTGATTTTTTGGCGGGTCATGAGTCGGGACCCTGCCCCGCCTCCCCTCCGGGCTCAAGGGGTTATTGCATCCGGGCGATCCCGGAGCGGCAGCCCGACCGCGCCCGGACCGACCGGACCGGGCGAGAGGACCTGGGCCCGGCAACCCCGGCAACCCCGGCCGCCCCGGCTGCCCGGGCCGCGATCAGGGCCGCCTCCGGGCCGGGAGCCCTCCCCGGCCGCCCCGGCCGCCGCTCACATGATCTTGAGGAGCCGTGGCAGGCAGAGCGAGAGCGCCGGCCAATAGGTCACGATGAGGAGGAAGACCACCATGGTCAGCAACCAAGGCAGGACGGCAACAGCAAGGTCGGTGATGCTCAGCTTGGAAATCCCGCTCGCCACGTAGAGATTCAGACCGACCGGGGGATGGCAGAGGCCGACCTCCATGTTGGCATCGATCAAGATGCCGAAGTGCACCGGATTGATGCCGAGCGAGACCGCGGTGGGGAAGAGGATCGGCGCCATGATCAAGATGATCGAGGACGGCTCCATGAAGTTGCCCGCGAGGAGGAGCAGCAGGTTGACGATGAGCAGGAAGGTCACCATCCCCATGTCTTTGTGCAGCATCCAGTCGGCCATCGCCTGCGGGATGTTCTCGTGCGCCATCAGGAAGGAGAAAAGCGTGGCGTTGGTGATGATGTAGAGCAGCATCGCGCTCAGGCTGGCGGCCGAGAGCAGCACCTTGGGCACTTGGGAGAGCTGCAGGTCCTTGTAGACATAGACCGAGACGAAGAAGGCGTACATCGCGCTCATCGCGGCGGACTCCGTGGCCGTGAATAGTCCGGAGTAGATGCCGCCGAGCACGATCACCACGAGCATCAATCCCCAGGCGCTTTCGCGGAAGGCCTTCAGGCGCTGGGCCCAGGTCGCCTTCGGCAGGCGGGGATAGCCGCGTTTCTTCGCGATGTACCAGGTGACGGCGCAGAGCATCGTGGTCAGCAAAATGCCCGGCAGCAGGCCCGCCATGAACAGCGCCCCGATGGAGGTGTTGGTCGAGATGGCATAGATCACCTTCGGGATCGACGGCAGCATGAGGATGCCGAGCGAGCCGGCCGTGGTGATGACCCCGGCACCAAACCGCATCGGGTAGCCCTGCCGGACCATGGCCGGGAGCACGATCGAGCCGATGGCGACGACGGTGGCCTGGAGCTGCGCTCGCCGTCGTTGGCCCGCTTTTTCGGCGGCTACGTGGATGAGCTCCGCGTCTACAC
>CAISJA010000455.1 GCA_903885525.1 uncultured Opitutaceae bacterium | reverse complement strand
CCCGGCTTTGCGGCGCTGCTCATGGGACAGCACGCGTGATTCTTCCCGAGCAAAACCAGCTTTCGCACTAAAATCATCAATTACGCCGGCGCCCCGCCGACACCTTGCTCGCATTCCTATGCAAGCAGTTGCATCGTCATCTCCACTCCCTGTGGGACGGGACTGTTTGTCATATATTCTATGACAAGTCTCCGGCGGGGAATTTGTCATCTATTGTATGACATGTCTCGGGCCCGGAAAATCCCTCCCCGTGTTCCGGGACGGTGGCTTGGGGCGGTGGGCGGCAGGAGGGCATCCGCCCAAGCGGATGGCGCTCTGGCCCCGGAGCCGGGAGAGGCAATCGGGCCTGCCGTGCTGCCGCCGCCGAGACCTTCCGGACACAACTGCGCCGCCCCGCTGCCGGCATAGGCAGCTCGCGGGTGGGGCGGCCGGGCTGGCAACAAAATGCGCGGCCGCTGCCTTGCCGCCCGCCTGCCTCGACCGTTGGTCCACAGCCGGCTCAGGTGTCTTCGTCTGCCCCGAGCGTGAAATGGCCTTGCTCATGCGGGGACTCCTCCGCAGTGGTTGGCACCCCATGAAAATCGGCTTTCTCGGCGGCAGTTTCGATCCCGTCCACTTCGGCCACCTGATCGCGGCCCAGGACGTGCTGGAGCAGTACAAGCTCGACCGCCTGATCCTGGTCCCGGCCGCGCAGGCGCCGCTGAAGCCGAACGACGTCAAGTCCACCGCCGAGGACCGCCTGAGCATGCTCCGCTCGGCCACGGAGTGGGATCGCCGCCTGGAAATCTCCGACTACGAACTCGCGAAGGGGGGCATCAGCTACACCATCGACTCGGTCCGGCACTTCCGCACCGCTTACCCGCAGGACGAACTGTACTGGATCATCGGTGGCGACCAGCTGCCCCTGCTGCACCGGTGGAGGGAGATCGGGGAGCTGGCCCGCCTGATCAAGTTTATCTTCCTAGAGCGCCCGAAGCATCCGACCAAGCCGCATTCCGAGATCCCGGGCCTCCGGCTGCACCGGTGCGACGGCCACCTGATCGAGATCAGCTCCAGCGAGCTGCGCCGCCGGGTGCAGCAGGGCCGGGCGCTTCATTACTTTTGTCCGCAAAAAGTAATCGCTTACATCGAGGCAAAAGGGCTGTATCGCTGACGCTGCATGAAAGCCGAACCCAAGAAAAAGCGCGCCACCGCCAAGAAAATCCCCGTCCGGCCGTCCCGTCCGCCCGCCCGGCGCGCGGCGAAGAAGCTGGCCGCCGCGGGCCCGCGCATCCTCGCTCTGGTCGCCCAAGCTCTCGATGCCAAGAAAGCCGAGGACATCCGCATCTTCAACGTCGGGGAGCTCTCCAGCATCACCGATTACCTGATCATCGCGACCGCCACCTCCGACCCGCACCAGCGGGCGCTGCGGGTGGAGCTGGAAAAGGTCCTCGACGCCGAAAAGGCGCGCATCCTCGGCATCGACACTTCCAAGGGGAGTGGCTGGACGGTGGTGGATGCCTTTGATGTCATGATCCACCTTTTCACTCCCGATCATCGCGTCAGGTACCGCCTGGACCTGCTTTGGAAGGATGCCGAAGAGGTTCCCCTGAGCCGGCTGCTGGCGGAGTAGTCCAGCCGGCCCGGGGCCGGCCATGGGGTGCACCGCAGCCATCCGGCGTTGGAAGCGGCTTCCCGGCCGGGCGGCTCAGAACAGCCCGGTGACTTCGCTGTGACGGCCGGGTTCGAGCGTGATTTCGCCCGAAAGCGCGGCAATCTCGTCGTTCTTGTAGAGTTTGATCCGAACCGGGCCGGTGGCCTCGTGGGTGAACCAGCCCCACTTGCCGATGGAGACGAATTGCATCGGGATGCCCCGGTCCCAGCTCAGGCCGGGGCCGTCGCCCCGGATAAACAGCCGGTTGCCGATGCCGATGTATGCGGTGGCGAGGAGGCGGGTGGCGCCGTCCGACGAGGCGGAAGCCTCCACGGAGCTGCCTTCGCCGGAATCTGAACCCGGGGTGTCCTCGGCAGGACTGGCGGGAGCCGTTGCGAGCGGGGCGGACTCGGGCTCCGGTTCCGGAACCGTGGAAGCGGGCGAAGCGGGGGCGGCCGGCTCTTCGGACATGGTGGGGAGAATTTCCTCCGCCCTTGGCCTGCGCGGGGCGCGGGGCTTTTTCTGCTTCGGCGCCTCTTCGGCGGACGGAGCCGGCAATTCCAAGAGGAGCGAGGTGGAGTCGGGGACGGCCTCCCCGATGGTGGGCTCAGGCGCGGGGGCGGGAGCTTCGGCGGCCACCGCGGGTGCGGCCGGGGCTGGCACGGTGTCGGCCGGGGCAGGAACCGTGGTGGGAGCCGGCTCCTCCGGCTGCTTGAGCATGGCGGGCGCGGTGGCTGGGGCAGGTACCACCGCCCAGACCTTTTCCAGCTTGGTGGCTTGGGCGGAGAACTGCGCGAGGGTGTCGGAGAGCCGGGCCTCAAATTGCCGGAGCGATCCGGCCAAGCTGCCTTCCAGGCGGGTGGTGGCGGCGGCGGCGGCTTCATCGATGCTGGCGGCGCCGGCGGCGAGCGCGTCGCGGGTGCCGGTGTGAAGCTTGGCCAGGGCGGCCTCCGCGCCGGTGAGCTGCTGGCGGGTGGCGACCTCCAGGGCGGCCCAGTCGGTGGCGGCCTTGGCGATTTTTTCCGCGACAGCCTTCAGCTGCGTGCTGTTGGCGGCGCGCAGTTCCTCCAGCTCCTGTTCCAACGCCTCGCGGTCGTCGTTTTCCTTGGCGGCGAGCGCCTCGTTGAATTCGGCGAGTTTCTCCTGCATCCGATACGGCAGGGTCTCGGCGTCGCGGGCGGACTTGTGGACGGCTTCCTCGATTGCTTTGATCTGGGCGGCGGCGCGGGTCAGGCTTTCGCCGGCGGCCTGGGCGCGCTTGATCTGCAGCTCGATCTCGTCGCGGAGCCGGGCGCTGGCTTCGCTGCTGTCGGCGGCATAGTCGGTGAGGTAGGGGAAGAGCAGTGCGCTGCCGCCGGCGATGACGAGCAGGGCGATGCAGACCAGCGGGAGCGGGGCGAAAGGATCTTTGGAAAAGTATCCGATGAGACCGGCGGCGAGGAGGCAGGCCGCGTCGGTCAGGAAGAAAGGCAGTTTGTTGAGGCGGGGTTCGGAAGGGGAATTCATGGAGGGGTTCCGCGCGGGCTCGTTTTCGTGCGGCCGGGGGCATTTCTCAAGGATAAAGAGCCTGGGGCGTGGGTACTGCGCGGCCGCCGTCAGCCCGCCCTGCGGGGATTCCCGCCTGTTTTCATCTGCGGAGACCGCGGCCGGCGCGACCGTGCCTGGACGGCGGCGGCGCAGCCCGGACGTTGCCGGGACGAGGTTGGAAGCGCCCCGGGCCGGCCTCAATTTTTCTCGCCGGCGGTAAACAGCGCCCACGGCTCGGCCGGGCGGCTCTTGAGCACCCCCTCCATCCAGTCAAACTGCGGGTGGGCGGCGAGGAACCGGGCGGCGTCGAAAGCCGTGCCGTCGGCGGAGCCCCAGCGGGCGGAGAAGCTCATCCGCCTTGCCATGGCGGTGTCGACCACCTTGGCATCAAAGGTGCCGCCCGGGTTGAAGGGGATCCGGGCGGGGTTGGTCAGCGAAGCATCGGCTTCGCCATGCGCGTTCAAGGCCCGCCCATTGGGCTGGCCGTCGATCCCGGTGCAGGCGTCGTAGCAGTCGGCCTCCAGGGTCTGGGCGAGCCCGGCGTCGATCCGGCCGGCGTATTCCTTCATCAGCTGCTTCCAGCGGACACGCCGGGCGACGGGCGAGAGGCGGATGTCGGTGTCGTGGGTCTCGGTCTCGAGCCGGAGGATCTTGAGGTTTTCGGCGATGTTGGAACCGAGGTAGAATCCGTCCTGGGTGCGCTCAAAGCCGGTGTATTTCAGGCCGAGTTCGAGGCGGGCGATTTCCCGGGTGTTGACGTCGCCGAGGAGCCAGGCGTTGGCGTAGCCGCCGTTGTTGCCCTTCTTCATGATCGCGCACCACTCGTCCAGGCTGGCGGCGTCCTGCGTGGCGCGGCGCATGCGGATGAATTCGGGGATGCCTTTTTCCGAAAAGCCCTTGAAGTTGCCGATCGTGGTCTCGGAGCCGACGAGTCCGGCGTCGGTGATGAAGAAATCCGTGCCGCTGTGAATCCAGCCCGCCTGGGTCTGCATCAGGATGCGGTGGCCGTGGGCGGGGACGAGATCGAGGATGACATTGGCAGTGGCGAGGGTGAAGTCGCCCATCGTGTTGTGGGCGAGGACCACGCCGCCGTCGGCGGTCATGCGGCCCGTGGCGATGAAGGAGGAGCAGGATTCGCGCGGGGTGGTGACGATGGTCGCGGAGCCATCAAATTTTCTGGCCACTTCCGGCCACCAGTAGCCGGTGGTTTCGATGGAGGCGTTGTAGGCGATGATGTCGTCCAGGGTGGTGGCGACGCCGGCGGCGGCCATGCCCTCGACGATGCCCTGCATCTCGGCCCGGTCCTCGGCGTCGACGGCGGGATTGATGAAGCCCTTGGTGTTGGCCACGAGCCAGGCCCAGTCAAAGCTGCTGTCGTGCTCCCATTGGGCGGCGGTGACGCGGATCGTCTCGGCAATTTCCCGGGCGAGGAGGTAGCCGTGTTGGAAACCGCGTTCCCGCGGCGCGCCCTCCACGTGGAGGTAAATCCAGCCGGCCTTGTCGTGGCGGTGCGCCTTGGCCAGCCACTTCTGCTGGGCGGGGGTGGGGGCGGCACCGCCGGCGGCGGGGAGGCCGGCGAGCGCGAGGATTCCCAGCGCAGTCAGGAATTTGTTCATGGCGCGGGACCATAGCCTGCCCCGGCCGCCTGGCGAACCGGAAATGCCCCGGCGGCCGGCCCGCCCGCCCGGAACTTGTCATCTATTATATGACAAGTTCCGGGCGGGGTCAGCCGAGGGCCTGGGCGAGGTCGGCGCGGTGGTCGTCGGGGTGTTCCAGGCCGACGGAGAGGCGGAGGAGGTTG
>CAISJA010000454.1 GCA_903885525.1 uncultured Opitutaceae bacterium | reverse complement strand
GCCTGCAGGACGCGCGCGCGGAGGAGCCGCAGTTCCGGCGCGACCTGGCCCGGCTGGCCGGCCTCGCGCCGCAGCTCGACTGCGACTGCGCGCCCGCCGTCCCGCGGCGCCAGGTCCTCCGCCTCGCCCGACGCCCCGGACCCGCCACTTATGCCTGACTCCGTCGCCAAACAGATGTCCTTCCTCGACCGTTTCCTGACGGTCTGGATTTTTGCCGCCATGGCCCTGGGGGTTGGGCTGGGCAATTTCGTGCTCACCGACCCGGCGGCGTTTTTTGCCCCTCTCACCGTCGGCACCACCAATCTGCCCATCGCGCTCGGTCTCATCCTCATGATGTACCCGCCGCTAGCGAAGGTGAAGTACTCGCGTCTGCCCCAAGTTTTCGCCGACACCCGGCTCCTCAGCCTGTCCCTGCTGCAGAACTGGGTGATCGGCCCGGTGCTGATGTTTCTCCTCGCGGTGACCCTGCTGCGCGACCATCCCGACTACATGGTCGGGCTCATCCTGGTCGGGCTGGCGCGCTGTATCGCCATGGTGCTGGTCTGGAACGAGCTCGCCGGCGGCAACCGTGAGTACGCCGCCGGGCTGGTGGCACTCAACAGCATCGCTCAGGTGCTGGGCTACAGCTTCTATGCGTGGATCTTTATCACGGTGCTGCCGCCCCATTTCGGGCTCGCCGGCGCGGTCGTGCCGGTGCGGATGCTTGATATCTTCCGGAGCGTGCTGCTCTACCTGGGCGTCCCGTTCGCCGCCGGGGCGCTGAGCCGGCTCCTGCTGGTGCCGCTCAAGGGCGAGGCGTGGTACGAGCACACCTTTCTGCCGCGAATTTCCCCGCTCACCCTCGGCGCGCTGCTCTTCACCATCGTGGTCATGTTCACTTTCAAGGGCGGTGCCATCGTGAAACTGCCGCTCGACGTCCTGCGCATCGCCCTCCCGCTCGTCCTCTACTTCGGCCTGATGTTTCTCGTCAGCTTTTTCATGGCGCAGCGCCTCGGGGCGGACTATCCGCGCTCCGCCACCCTCGCCTTCACCTCGGCGGGCAACAACTTCGAGCTGGCCATTGCCGTGGCCATCGCGGTCTTCGGACTCGGCTCCGGCGTGGCCTTCGCCGCCGTCGTCGGCCCGCTCGTCGAGGTGCCCGCGCTGATCGGCCTGGTGCATGTGGCGCACTGGTTCCGCCGCCGCTGCTTCCACCACACCTAGCTCCACCGGCCTCCCTCGCTCCCTTCCTCTCCGCCCTCCGTCGCCCGCCACCTTCCGCTCTCACCCCCCTGGCCCATGCCCAAACCCGTCGTCCTCATCCTCTGCACCGGCAACTCCTGCCGCAGCCACCTCGCCGAAGGCATCCTGCGCACCGCCGCCGGCGACCTCGTCGAAGTCTGCAGCGCCGGCTCGAAACCGGCCGGCTTTGTACATCCCCAGGCCATCGCGGTCATGCGGGAGATCGGCCTTGATCTTTCCAGCCACCGGTCGAAGCACCTGAGTGAGTTTCTCGACCGCAAGGTGGACACCGTGATCACGGTCTGCGGCCGGGCCGACCAGGCCTGTCCAATTTTCCCCGGCCAGGTGAACCGCCACCACTGGGGCTTTGACGATCCGGCGCACGCCACCGGCACCGACGAGCAGATCACGGCCGAGTTCCGCCGGGTGCGCGACGAGATCCGCCGCGTCTTCGGCGCCTACGCCGCCGGCCTGCGCGAGGGGCGGAGACTTTGAGGACACGGGGAACCCGCGCGGTGCCCGTCAAGTTCTGCCTGCAGGAATCAGCGGGGTGGTGGTTTGGCGGGAGAGCCTGGGCCGCGCCGTGATCCTGTCCCACGCAACCCGACTCGGATTCTGGTGGCTCCTGCTCACCAGCGCCTGGACCTTTGCCCTCTTTGGCTTCGACAAGTGGCGCGCCGGCCGCGCCCACGCGAGCCGCCTCCGTGAATCCACCCTGCTCTGGGCCGCGGCGCTCGGCGGGTGGCCCGGCGGCCTGGCGGGCATGCTGCTCTTCCGGCACAAATCGGCCAAGCCGTCCTTCCAAGGCAAATTCGCGGGCATCCTGATGCTTTGGGTGGCGCTCGGTGCCGCCGGGTATGCCTGGCTGGGGTGAGGTAGCGGGCGGAGCGGCCCCGCGCGGCGACGCGCCGACGTGCCGCCGCGGAAGCGATCCCCGGCATCGGAAGCCTCGGCGGGCGGGCGGAGGAAGCGGCTCCCTGCCTCGTCTGCCCCGGCGTTCGGCGCCGCCCGCCGGTCACCCGTTCCGATCGGGTCTCGACTTGCGGCTCAATTTCTTGGAAAAGAACGCCGCACCCACCCACGCTATGAGAAAATACCTTGTTGAGTTCATTGGCACGTTCTTCCTCGTGTTCACCATCGGCATGACCGTCCTCGCCCCCGGCGCAGGCGCGATGGCGCCGCTCGCCATCGGCAGCATTTTGGCAGTCATGATCTTTGCCGGCGGCCATGTCTCGGGCGGGCATTTCAACCCCGCTGTCACCCTCGGCGTCTGGCTGCGCGGCAAGTGCGCCACCGCGGATGTCGCGCCCTACCTCGGGGCGCAGGGTGCCGCCGCCCTCCTCGCCGCCCTAGCGGTGAAGACGCTGAAGACCGGACTCATCACCCAAGCCGCCACCCTGGCCGGCCCGTTGAGCCCCGCCGTACTCCCGGCGCTGCTGGCGGAATTTCTCTTCACCTTCGCGCTCGTCTGGGTGGTGCTCAACACCGCCACCGCCAAGGGTACGGCCGGCAATTCCTTCTACGGCTTCGCCATCGGGTTCACCGTGCTCGCCGGCGCTTACGCCGTGGGCGGCGTCTCGGGCGGCGCTTTCAATCCCGCCGTGGCCCTCGGGCTCTGTGCGATGGGCATTGTCGCCTGGGGCAGCCTGTGGATCTACCTCGTGGCCGGCGGGGCCGCCGGCGTCGCCGCTGCGGCAGCCTACAAGGCCGTCAACGGCTCCGACTGAGGCGGCCGCCGCGCCCCAGGCCTGGGCAAACCCCCACCGGACCGGAGGCTCCGGGCGGGGCCGGTGCCGTCCACGCAAACCCTGGTCCCGCGCCGCGTACTACCTCACCCCGTGGCTGTCGGCCGCGGAGTTGGCCGGCACGGGCACAAACAGTTTGGCCAACACCGCGTGCACCATCGCTCCCGGCGTCTTAGCCGTGATGCCGGGATGAAATTCCACCGCCGTGGTGAGCAGCTGCTCGGAACGGGCGTTGCTCACCATGACTCGGATCTCGATGAGATACTGGCGGAAATCCCATTCCCAGCGGCTGTCGTAGGTGATTGTCAGTTCCGCGTTGTCGGGCTGCATCGTGCGCACGCCGGAGGTGGCATCGTAGCCGAGGGCGCGAAGCTCGCCCGCCAGCAGCACGTCCAGCTGGGCGCTGTCATTGGCTGCGCTCCGCACATAGACATGGCGGTATTTGCCCAGATCGACCGCCGGCAGGCCCGGCCGGGGCGTGATGCTGGAACAGCCGGACAACAATCCGGACAGGACGACAAACCACAGGGCGGCGACTCTCATGGCGCGACAGTGAGCGCAGAACGGGCGGCGCGGCAAGACCGCTTCGCCTCCGGCCCGACGCATCGGACGGCGCGCCCCCCGCCCAGGATATCCGCCGACGACGACCGCCGCTTCCTTTGCCTTGGCTACCCGGGCAATCGCTGATCGCGTCTTGTCCTCCCCCATGCACTCCCACGTCCCCACCAGCCTGTCCGGCCCGGGCCTTGAGGCCTTCCTGCACGATCAGATTCCTCTCACCCGCGCCATGGGCCTGCGCGTGGCCGAGAGCAATGCGCAACGCCTCGTCCTGGAGGCGCCGCTGGCACCGAACCGCAACCACCTCGGCACAGCCTTTGGCGGTTCGCTGCACGCCCTGCCCACCCTCGCCTGCTACGGCACGCTTTGGATGCTGCTGCGCGAAGCGGGAATCGACACCCATGTCGTGATCAAAGACAGCCAGGTTGCCTACCGGCAGCCGGTCAAGGGGACCATTCGCGCCGTGTGCCCGCGGCCGCCAGCCGCCACCCTCGCCGCCTTCCTCGCCGCCCTGCGGCGGCATCAGAAGGCCGGACTGGACCTGCGCGCGACGGTCGAAGGCACGGACGGCAAGCCCGCCGTGGAATTCTCCGGCCGCTTCGTGGCCCGGGCGTGAGGGAACGCTCCGCCCGAAGCCTTGGGCTGGGCGCGGGCGGCTAGATGTGCTTTGAATCCGCCTCGTCCTTCTTCACATAGCCGCTGTCCTGCCGCTGGTGGTTGACCGCGTTCTTCTTCAGATAGGCCTGGTAAACGTCATCGGGAGTCATGCCCAGCGTCTGGGCGAGCGAGACCAGGAAGTGGAACAGATCGACGACCTCGACCTTGGCGTTCTGCTCGTCAAATTTCTGGTACTTGGCCCACCACTTCCAGGGCACGCTGTCGATCAGCTCGGCTGTCTCCTGCTGCATGGCGCGGGTGTAGTTGAGGATCCATTTCGCCTTCTCCTCATCCGTGGGGGGAGGCAGCTCCACCCCAATCCGCCGGTTGAGAGCGTCTTGCATCCGGAAAATCTCCTCAAGTTTGTCCATGCCCGCAGGCTGGGCGGGCCGGCCCGGGCTGGCAAGCCCCGAGGAACTTGTGGGGTTCGGAAATAAAGTCATGGCCGCCTCATTGCGCCTTTGCCCGCATCGTAGCACCTAGCCCCGCAAATTTCTGAGGTTGGCTTTCTCCTCCCTCCGGCAGCTTGGCGCCGCCACAAACATCCCGGAAAATTGAGCGTGTTGCGCAGGCACCAGCGTAAAGTTCCGACCAGCGTTGCCGAAGCGTCGGCAAGCACGGATGTCTTTTTGCTGTTGCGCCCGCAGGAGGCTCGGGCGAAGCTGATTCTTTGCCGCTGCTGTTCGCATCGCGCCCCTGCGCTGTGCCGAGCGCGTTTTCGCGCTCCAGCCGGCTTCACCACCACGCCGCCGGATTCCGGCAGGCGCTTACCAACAAAAACATAGTCATGTCATCCCCTGAATCGTCCGGTCCCGCCCCTGCCGAGGCCACCGCGACTCCTGCGCCCAGCACATCTGCTGCCGCCTCCTTCGGCTCCACCCGCGGCTCCGGCCTGGCCCGCGGCAAGCGACCGGGCAGCCATGCCCCCTCCGCCACGGCCACCCCCGTCAACCCGGAATATAAGCCGACCGCCATCGAGATCGTCACCGTTCCGCGCGAGTACCAGAATCCGTTCGCCCCGGCGAACCCCGAGCCCGCCGCCCCTGCTCCGCCGGCCGAAAGCCCGGCTGCCCCCGCGCCCATCGCTGAATCGGCCGCAGAACCTGCGGCCGAAACCGCTCCGGCGGTGGTTGCCGCTCCGGTCGAATCCCCCGCCCCGGCGCCGGCCAGCCCGGCCACCCAGGAACTGTTCCCCCTCGATGGGCCCGCCACCCCGGCCCCCGTCCACACGGACGAAAAGGCCGAGCTGCACATCCTCCCGCCCGAACGCCAGAAGACCGCGCCCGCCCAGACTTGGGAGAGCGAAAGCTTCCGTCCCGCCCGCGAGCCGCGCAGCGATCGCCCGCGCCGCGACGAGCGTGCCGGCGGCGAACGCCGCGACGACCCCGTGCCGGCGAAGTTCCGCTACGAACGCCCGAAGGATGGCTCCGCCCCGGCCCCGCGCGAAAATCCCTCCCCCTACCTCAAGCCCGCCCCCGCCCCCCAAAAGTCGGGCGGTTTCTTCGGCTGGGTCAAGTCCCTCTTCGGCGGTGCGGCCACCCCCGCCAAGCCCGCCCCCTCCGGCAGCCCGGCAGGCGAATCCCGCCCCGGTGACCGCGAGGGCGGCCAACGCCAGCGCCGCCAGCGCGGCGGGCGCGGCCGCGGCGGCTACCAGGGTCAGGGCGGCAACTACGGCGACCAGCCGCGCAGCTCCGGCGAAGGCTCCTCCCCGGGCGGCCAGAGCCAGGGCGGCGGCGAATACCGGAACGACGGCCGCGGTGACCGCCAGGGCGACGGCGGGCGGCGGCGCCATCGTGGCGGCCGCGGCCGCGGCCAATTCCGCGGCGAACGGCGTGAAGGCGGCGGCGGCGAG
>CAISJA010000453.1 GCA_903885525.1 uncultured Opitutaceae bacterium | reverse complement strand
GCCTGCAGGCAGGCTCCTACCTGGATATTCCTGCTGCTCGTCGGCGTCACCGCCGGCCTGGCCCAATCCGTCCGCTGGGACCCGCCCGGCGGCCAATTGGGCTTCAACCAGGTCAGCCAGCTCACCCTCGCCTTCGAGGGCTGCGAGCCCGAGCTCGACCGGTTGAAACTGCCGCGCGTGGACGGCCTCACCTTCGGCCAGCCGTCCCAAAGTAGCTCCATGTCGATCGTGAACTTCAAGACCACCCGGCAGTACTCCCTCGTCTTCCCCATCCGTCCCGACAAGCGCGCTCCGATCACCATCCCCGCGTTCGACATCCCCACCGACAAGGGCCCGCTGCATGTCGCCGCTGCCAGTTTCACCGTCGGCGACGCCACCGTCGGCAGCTCCGGGCTGGCCCTCGACGACATCTCCAGCGCCAAGTTCTCCCTGCCCAAGGACACCCTCTGGGCCGGCGAAGTCGTGCCCGTCACCTACTCGCTCAGCGTGGTGAAACGCTATTTCCATTCCCTGGCCAGCACCGTCGATTGGCAACCGACCCCCTTCGTCATCGAAGAATGGTCCAAGCCCGAGCCGTCCGAAATCATGCTCCGGGGCGAGCGCCGCATCGTCGCCACCCAGCAGACCCGCGGCTACTTCAAGTCGGCCGGCGCCTACACGCTCAAACCCGCCTCCCAGCTGGCCAACCTCGTGGTGGGCTCGTCCGGCTTCGGCTTCTTCACCACCCCGACCGTCGAGCAACGCATGCTCAACACCGAGCCGCTCACCCTCACCGTCAATCCGCTGCCCCCCGCGCCCGCCGGCTTCCGCGGCGCCGTCGGCCAGTTCACCCTCGTCTCCAAGGTCGTGCCCACCGCCCCGGCCGTCGGCGAGCCGGTGACCTGGACGCTGGAGCTCACGGGCACCGGCAACTGGCCCGAGATTCCCGGGCTGCCGCAGCGCGAAGTCTCCAACGATTTCTCCGTCATCCAGCCCAAGTCCAAACGCACGATGAAGGATAAATCCCTCTTTGAGGGCACCCTCGCGGAGGACGTCGTGCTCGTCCCGACCAAGCCCGGCCGCTATACGCTCAGCCCCCTCCACTTCACCTATTTCGACACCGCCAGCGGCACCTACCAGACCGTCAACACCGAGTCCGTGACCCTCACCGTGGGCCCCGGCGCCGCCGCCCCGGCGGCGCCCGCCACCCCCAACGGCCCGCTCCAGTTCTCCCTGCCGCTCTCCGCGCCATCCGCGGCCCCCGCTCTTCCCGCGGCCGTTCCGCCAGTCGCCCCCGACAACCTCCCGCGCGATCCCGTGAGCGGGCCCGGCTCGGGATTCGCCCCGCTCTCCGGCCCGCTGCTGGTCCGCCTCTGCGTGGGTGTCGTCACCATCGGGCCCCTGCTCCTGTGGCTGGTGTTGGCCGCGCTCCGCTCGCGCCAGCTCGACCCCCAGCGCGGCCGCCGCACCGCCCGCACTGCCCTGCTCCAGGCTCTCGCCGAACTCCGCCGCGCCAGCGCCCAGCCGACCGCGCTCCGCACCCAACTCCGCAGGTGGCAGGACCACGTCGCCACGCTCTGGGAAGTGCCCCACGCCGCCCCGGCCGCCGCCCGGCTCCAGGACAGCATCGCGGCGGCCGGCGGCGACACCGCGGCCTGGACGGCGCTGTGGGACGAGGCCGACCGCGCCTTGCATGGCAGAAATGCGCCGCTGCCGGCCGACTGGCCCGACCGGGCCGAGGCCGCCCTGCGCACGGTCAATATCCCCGGCTGGCCGTTCTTCTCGCTCTTCACCCCGCGCCACTTGTTCCCTTTCTTGGGCAAGGCGGAAGGACTGAAAGCGGAAGGGCTGAATCAGGTCCTGAAAGCCAGCGCCTGGATAGCAGTTCTGTTTAGTCTTTCCGCGCTTCCGCCTTCCGCCTTTGGTGTTGAGTCCCCCGCCGAGGCGTACAAACGGGCCGATTACCCGGCCGCCGAGCAGGGCTGGCGGACCGCCGTGCGGCAGCATCCCGAGGCCTGGACCGCCCGCCACAATCTTGGCCTCGCCGTCGCCCAGCAGGACCGCTGGGCCGAGGCGGCCGCGCAGTGGACCGGCGCCTTCCTCCTCGACGCCCGCAATGAAACCACCCGCTGGGACCTCTCGCTCGGCCTGCAACGTTCCGGCCTGGCCCCGCCCGAACTGGTCGAATTGTCCCGGGGCGAAGGCCGCGGCGCCCTCGCCCGCACCGCCTCCCCGGCGGAGTGGCAGTTCGCCCTGCTCGCCGCCGCGCTGCTCGCCGCCGCCGCGCTGCTGGTGCTGCTCCTCAAGGGCTTTAGCCGGATCGGCGCCTGGGCGCGGCCCGCCGCCCTCGCCACCATCCTCCTCGCCATGCTGCTCGCCGCCGCCGCGACCTTCAGCCTCCATGCCTACGGCGCTCTCGCTGATCCGGAGGCGGTGCTCGTCTGGCGCGCCACCACGCTCCGCAGCATCCCGACCGAGGCCGACACCACGCAGAAAACCTCTCCCCTTTCCGCCGGCTCGATCGCCGTGGTCGACAAGACCTTCCTGGGTTGGTCCCGCCTCGCCTTCCCCGGCGGCCAGGCCGGCTGGGTCCGGAACGAGGATCTGGCGCGGCTGTACCGGTAAGGCATGCCTGCGGCTCCATCCCCGAAGCCGTTGGCCGGATCCAGCCCGGCGGGCCACTCAGGCGCCGCCGGCGCGTGCGCCCGGCCCGATTCCCTGCTCCGGCTGCCGCCGCGTCTTCCGCCCCATCCGGGCGAGCGACTCGCCCGGGTTCAACGCGGCGACACGACCCAGCTCCACCCAGGCGAGTTCCTTGGACTCGCCGCTGACCTTGAGCGGCTCCGCCGGATCGGCTTCAAACAGAAACCGGACATCGTAATGCCAATGTTCCGGCTCGGCCCCGCGCGCCGGGATGCGGTGCCGGTCGACGTCAAAAATCCCCGCCCCCACCGGCCGCACCTCGGCCAGCCCCGACTCCTCCCGCGCCTCGCGCGCAGCGGCCGCGAGCAGGTCGGCCTGCCCATCGGCATGGCCGCCGAGCTGCAGCCAGCGGTCGAGCTTGCGGTGGTGCGTCAGGAGCGTGTGTCGCCGGGCAGGATCAACCACCCAGGCCGACGCCGTCAGATGCCCGCTCAGGCAGGTCCGCCATAGGCAATCGGGATGCGCCCGGATGAAGGGGGCATATTCCGCCAGCATGGCCGCCTCCGCCCCGGCTTCGGCCCGGACCGCATGGTTTTCCAGCAAGGACAGGAGGGCGGACAGGGACATCGTGCGGCAGGCTGCTCCTACTTGGTCTGAAACCACTTCGCGTCGCCGGGTTGGTGCTGCCAGCCCTGGATCAGGGGAAAGACCTCTTCCACCGTCCGCGCCACGGCAAACTTGCCGCGAATGGTCGCATGCATGAATTTCTCGGCGACGATCCGCTCGAAAAGCCGGAGCAGATCATCGTAATAGCCGTCCTGGTTGAGCAGGACCACCGGCTTGTGCAGCACCTCGAGGTGCGCCAGCGTGAGGATTTCCAACACCTCCTCCAGCGTGCCCCAGCCGCCGGGGAGGGCGAGGAAGGCATCGGCCCGGGTCTCCATCAGCATCTTCCGCTCGCGCATCGTCAGCACGGAGATGAGTTCGTCGGCCTCGGTGAACTCCAGCTCCTTCGCCTTCATGAACTCCGGGATGATGCCGACGACATGCCCGCCCTGCGCCTTCACTCCCCGCGCCACCGCCCCCATCAGGCCGGTCTTGCCCCCGCCGTAGACCAGGGCCCAGTGCCGGTGGGCGATCTCGCGGCCGACGGCGGTGGCCGCAGCGAAATACTTGGCGTCGAGCCGGTCGCTGGAGGAGCAGTAGACGCAGAGTGACTTCATGGTTTAACCACAGATGAACACAGATTTTCACAGATGTAATCCCAAAATGCCCTGGGCGATTCTCTTTCATTGGACTGCGGTTCCTGTACTCCCGCATTTCGATCGGCTTCTTTCTGCCGGACGGGGGGGGCGATTGAAGGGTACTCCGTCACCGCCGCGATGGCGGTGACTACCCAACTGTGCGAATTTGTGTCCATCTGTGGTTCCAACCTGCCTTGGTTTCGGTTGCGGCGGAGCCTCGCTGTGCTTATCTGATTCCATTCGTGGTCAACCCAGCCCTCAACTACCGCGGGCGGCTCGCCCCCTCGCCCACCGGGTTCCTGCACCTCGGGCACGCCCGCACCTTCTGGGCCGCCCAGGAGCGGGCTCGCGCCGCCGGAGGCACGCTGCTGCTGCGCAACGACGACCTCGATGCCGGCCGCTGCCGGCCGGAATTTGCCGCCGCCATGCTTGAGGACCTGCGCTGGTTTGGCCTGGAGTGGACCGAAGGCCCCGATCGCGACGGTCCGCACGCCCCCTACGCGCAAAGCCTCCGCCACGCTCTCTACGCGGCCGCCTTCGGGCGCCTGCGGGCCGCGGGGGCGCTCTACCCCTGCACCTGCTCCCGCCGCGACGTGCAGGCGGCCGCCACCGCCCCGCATGAACAGGCGGAGGAGCCGCTCTACCCCGGCGCCTGCCGGCTGGAAAATCTGCCCGGCCCGGAAAGGGAACGCCGCGCCGCCCTGCCCCGCGCCGGGGTGAACTGGCGCTTCCGCGTGCCCGACGGCACCCCGGTGAATTTTTGTGACGCCGGCTTCGGCCCCCAGCGCGCCGTCGCCGGACAGGATTTCGGCGACTTCCTCGTCTGGCGCAAGGACGACGTGCCCAGCTACCAGCTCGCGTGCGCGGTGGACGATGCGGCCATGGGCATCACCGAGGTGGTGCGCGGCGCGGACCTGCTGAGGTCCACCTTCCGGCAGCTCCTCCTCCTGCACGCCCTCGGCCTCACCCCGCCGGCCTATTGCCATCGCCCGCTGGTGACCGACGCCGCCGGCGTCCGCCTCGCCAAGCGGCACGACGCCCTCGCCCTCCGCACCCTCCGCGCCCAAGGCCTCACGCCCGATGCGCTCCGAAGCGGCTGGGCACCCACTGGGCTCATTTCCCCGATTGACGGTCCCGCGCCATCAAATAGCCTCCGGCCGTGAGTCAAAGCCCAGACATCCGCTGGCGGCAGCGCCTCCAGAGTTTCCGGAAGGCTTTTGTCCAATTGTCCGCCGCCGCCCGGTTGGCGCAGGAACGCAAGCTGTCGGAACTCGAACAGCAGGGTCTCATCCAAGCCTTCGAGTTTACCCACGAACATGCCTGGAACACGCTCAAGGATTTTCTCGAATCCCGCGGCGCCACCAACCTTTATGGCTCGAAGGATGTAACCCGGGAAGCCTTCGCCCGGGGCCTGGTTGCCCAGGGCGAGGAATGGATGGCGATGATCCAAGGGCGCAACCGCAGCAGCCACACCTACAACCAGAAGACCGCCGACGAGTTATCGACCGCCATCCTCGGAGGCTTTGTCCCCGAATTTGAGAAATTTTTGCAGACCTTTTCCGCCTTGGAAGCCCGGGAGCCATGATCCGCCACCACGGACTTTCCGATCAGCTTTTCAGCCAAGTCACCGCTGTGCTCAGCAAACATTCGGAGGTGGAGCGCGCCGTGCTCTTCGGCTCACGCGCCAAGGGCACGCATCGTCCCGGTTCGGACATCGACCTCGCCTTGACCGGGCCGCGGCTCGACTGGCGGGCCGTCGGTTCACTCTACGACGAATTGGATGATCTCCTCCTCCCCTATCGCTTCAGTCTGATTATTTTCGATGCGAACACGGATCCGGATGTGGCCGCGCATGTCGCCCGGGTCGGCATTCCTGTGTTTCAGCAAGGTCAGCCCGCCGGACAACCGCCCCATCCGGACGTGGACCCCAAACCGGCAAGGGCATAAAATCAGTGGGGCGGATTCCGCCACGGCGGAGGCAGGATCGCGGCGGTGCCCATGATGTAATTGCGGTAGTAGAGCCAGAAAACACCGCAGCCCAGGACGAACAGGAAGGCGACCTCCCCGAGCCCGCCGGCGTGCGAGCGGCTGGTCCGCCGCAGGGTCTGCACCAACCAGCCAATTCCAGGCGCCACGGCAAAGGCCACCAGGGAGGAGCCGAAGAGCACCAGCCCCATGATGAAGAGCGTGCGCAGCAGCCCGTCCGCGATCAGCCTTGCCTTGTAGGCGATGAGCTCGTTCACCAAATTGAGCAGCAGCAGGCAGCACGGCAGCACATAGTAGCGTTCAAGCGCGGCGGAGGTTTTCATTGAAGCATAAAGTGAATGTGAGAGGGGAAAGGGGTCGAGGCAAACCGCAAGGCCGGCCGGTTGCGTCACGACTGTCGTGTCGCCGCAGGTCAATCGGCCATACTGCTGCTTGATTTTCCTACCAGTCCGCCTTCATTCTCATTTTCCCGTTTCACTCTCACTTTTTCCTTCCGCCATGGCCACCTACGTCTACGAGACCATTCCCGCCCGCTCCGGCGAGACGCCCCGCCACTTCGAGGTCATCCAGAGCATGAAGGACAACGCCCTCACCCGCCACCCGGACACCGGCGAGCCTGTCCGCCGCGTCATCACCGGCGGCTACGGCCTGATGGGCGTGGGCGAAAAGAACGCCCCGGAGGCCCCGGCCTGCGCCGCGGGCTGCGCCTGCCATAGCGGCCAGTCCAATTTCGTGCCGCCCTGCTGCGAAGGCGGCGAATGCGGCGCCTGAGACTCCTTCCCGCCGGCTTCCGGCTCCTTACCTTATGGCCAAATCCGTCAAGTCCTCCTACATCCAGCCGGCCGCTCCGGCCAGCAGTGCCGTCGTCCTCGGCGCGCCTGATCTCACCCGGCATCCCCCGCGCAGCCCACGCACCCGCCTTGGCGGCTTTGTGCATTTTCCCCGCCTCATCGACAAGGCCCGCGCCGCTGTCGCCGGCACCAACGGCGACTACCACTACGACTGCCCGATGGATCAGCATTTCTGGGCCTTCACCGGCATCAAGCCCGCCGCCTTCCTCCAGCAGGTCAAGGCGGGCAAAGGCGACGGCGAACTGCTCGCCTACGTCCTGGTCAACCTGAAGCCGAAGCGCACAGGCAGCGAGATCATGGCCTGGTCCGCCTGGTATGAAAACCGCGCACCCGGCGCCGTCGACGGCCGCGAGTTCTTCAACGGCATCCATCGCAAGAACGCCCCGGCCCGCGACGACATCGTCACCTGGTTCGACTGGCTGGACCTGGACGACTACGTGACCTTCGGCGGCCGGCCCTGACGATGGCGGATGGGGGATTTCGGATTTCGGATCGCGTAATTTTCCGGGCCACCAGCGACCGGAAAATTATCCGCACTCTCACAGCTCCGTGTACTTCTCCGAGCGGCCGCGGGCTTTCTCCACCGGATATTTCGCCGCATTCTTGGCCAGTTTGGCCTCGACCGCGGCGGCCAGGTCGATCCCGCAGATGTTGGCGAATTCCAGCGCGTAGATGCAGACATCCGCGATCTCGTCCTCGATGTCGCCCCGCTTTTTCGGGTCACGGGCCACGGCGGCCGAGGCCGGAGCATCCGCCCAGAGGAAATGCTCCATCAGCTCCGCCGTCTCCGCCGAGAGCGCCATGCTGAGGTTTTTCGGCGAGTGAAACTGCTCCCAGTCGCGCTCGCGCACGAACGCCAGCACGCGCGCCCGCAACTCCGCCACCGTCGTCGAATTATCCTGCATCGGCTTCATCAGGGCAGCTTGGGGGCCCGGCCGGACCGGGGCAAGCCCACGGCCCGTGACACAATTGGCACGGTTTCCGCTAAAGTTTCCCCTTGTTGGAACGATACTCCTGTGCATCTTCCACCACACTCACCCGATGGTCCTCGCGTCACCAGTCCATTGCTCCGCCGCCGGCGCTTCGTTTACGAAGGCCCGCTGCCGCCATGGCCTGCAGCCCATGCGGCGGCAGTGTCAGTGCGTCGCCCTCTGGGTCCAAAAACACACCGACGCGGGCTGCCTGGCCTGACGAGACCACCCCAAGGTACACGTCACTTTCAGGAGTCCCGCCGGTGACAAACCGACGACTTCCGTATTTCCATGCCTACGATCATTCCCACCCTCAGTCCCAGCCGCCGTCCGCCCGGCGCCTCCGCCCTGCCGGGCGTGCGTGCCCCGCACTATGAGTGCACCGACCTCCCGGGCGCGCTGCAGCTGCTCGTGCTGGTGCCCGGCATCGACGCCGGCGGCGTGGATATCACCACCCGCGGCCCCGACCTTTTCCTCACCGCCCGCAAGGCCCGCCCGGTCCGCGTCAATTGGTCCGCCCTCCGCCTCGAGGATGCCCAGCAGGATTACCACCTCGCGCTCCGGCTCGGCCACGCCTTCGACTTTGCGGAGCTACGCGCCTCGCTGCGCGACGGGCTGCTCACCATCACGCTGCCGAAGGCCGCCTCGACCCTGGCGCGCGAACGCCAAGTTGCCTGAAACTTGGCATACTGCGTGCTTTTTAAATAACGCCCCCCGCATAGGGGCATTGGGGTAGATAAAAGCAATGGCGGGTCGCCCAGGGGTGGGCGACCCGCTTTGTTTTTTCACCGGGCGGGACAATGATTTTAGGAACAAATCGGCCGGTGGTGGGTTCTCTCAGGTGACCAAGCAACCTGACCCAGCCATGACCTATTTCCCCCGCCAAGCGCTCCTGCGCCCCTCCGCCCTGCCGGCGGCGGGCAACGGAACAGCCAAGTCCGCTCCACGGCGCGACGTGCGGTGGGGCCGCCCGCTTTTCCAGGCCCCCACCCTGCCGGCACCGCGCGCCAGCTTCGATCCGCTGCCCTTCACCGCCGTGCGCGTCACGCACCGCGAACCAGCCGGCCGCGGCTGAGCGCCGATCCGCCGGGCGGGGCCGCGCCGCGAAAAAACGGCCCGCCACGGCCGCCTACCGTTCCGGCACCAGCCAATCGAGACGGCCGGCCGCGCCGGCATCGTGGCCCAGCAGCCGGGCCAGTGCCGGCAGCACGGTCTTGATCTCCGCCTCCACCTGCCAGGGGGGATTCAGCACGAGCAGCCCGCAGCCCTTCATCCGCACCGGCGAGTCCTCGGCCGCAACCTGTAGCTCGGCCACCAGGGCCGGCGACAGTGGGGCGTCGCCCGGGACCGCGTCGCTCCATTCCCTCAGGAAATCGTCGCTCCGGGCGCGCTCGGTCACCGGATACCAGACCGCGTAGACGCCCGAGGGGAAACGCCGCCGCGCCTCGCGCAGGCCCCGGCGGATGTCGGCAAACTCGCCGGCATTCTCGAACGGCGGATCAATCAGCACGAGGGCGCGCCGCTCCGGCGGCGGCAGCATCGCCCGTAACGCCGTGTAGCCGTCCAGAGTGTGCACCGACACCCTGCTCTGAAACTGAAACTCCGCCACCAGGGCCTCGGCCTCGTCCTCCCGCAATTCGCACAGCGCCGAGCGGTCCTGGGGGCGCAGCAGCTCCTGCGCGATCCAGGGCGAACCGGGGTACGTGGCCAGCTCGCCCGCGGCGGACCCCGCCCGGAGATTCCAGACGCTGACCGCCTCCACATAGTCGGCCAGCACCGGGGGCAGACTCGCCGCGGTCCAGAGCCGGCCGATGCCCTCCGGCCACTCCGGGGCGCGCTCCCGACCGTCCGCCAGCCGGCTGGCGGCCTCCAGGATGTAGCGCCCGCGCCCGGCATGGGTGTCGAGATAAAGAAACCCCTTTTCCTTCCGCCTCATCCCGGCCAGCAGCAACCGCAGCAGGACATGCTTGAAGACATCGGCGTAGTTGCCCGCATGAAAGTGGTGTCGGTAATTCATGTGCGGTTCAGGCGACCGGCACCTTGACCACCGTCTTGTGCACCCGGCTGGGCCGCCCAGCCACCTGCAGGCTGGTCAGGTGCGCATCCGCAGGAAAAAACACCGCCGCCTCGCCCGGCTGCACGCGGAGGCAGGAGGCGTCGCCCGGGTCGGCAAGTTTTTGGTAATCGCGCCCCGGATCGTAGTCCTGGGTGACAGTGAGCCGGCCCAGGCTGGCCACTTCCATGATTTCCACGCCGCCGACGACGATTTGGACGTCGATGTAGCGCCGGTGCGATTCGAAAAACCCCTCCGCCCGGGTCCGGGTCAGGTAGACCTGCTCGACCGCAAAGAGGCCCTCGCCCAGCTCCACCTTCTCCGCGGCTCCGTCGGGCCAGTGGAACAGCCGCTGGTAACCGGGCGTGCCGGGTTGCAGCATTTCCTCCGCGTAGGCCAGCGCCGCCCCGAAGCGGGGGTCGCCGGCCAGTTGCTCGCGCACCGTCGCTAAGGGTCCGAAGATCGCCATGCGCCGAGGCTTGCGCCCCACCCAGCCACCGGCAAGCCGGGAAAGCAGCGGCGGCTTCCCCGGAGCCGGATATTCCCTGCCGCGCCGAGCTTGGCCCCAAGCCCGACACTCAAAGCCTGCCTCGCGGGCTTGTGATGCCGACCTCCGCGCAGGTCGACCGACCGGACCGCGCCGGCAGGAGGGACCGCCCGCGCCGGCCGCCGCCCCGCGCCCATCCTCAATTGTTCGGGATGAACCCCGCGGGCTGGGGGTCGATGTACTGGCGGGCAAACCAGGGCATGAACTGCGCGATCCCCAGCAGGCCGAGCAGGAACAACTGGTCGCGGTAGGGGCCGCCCAGGAAAATGCCGAGCAGGCCGCAAGTCTCCGCCAGCACCAGGCCGGCGAGGAACACGACGAAGCCCTGGCGCATGACCGTGATCCGCGGAATCACGAGCCAGCGCAGCACAATGCTGATGAACAGGGGAACCAGGCCCACGAGGTCGCGCACCGGATTCGCCGACGGCCCGTTGCCCGGCAGCTGGAGGAAGCCGCCGCACCACCAGACGGCGGCCAGCGCGCCCAGGCACGCGGCCAGGGCTCCTTACTCCTACCGCGTAAGTGGCTGAAAAAGTTCATGCAAGGCGGTGGGCAGGTGACGTTGGTTGCGTAGAACGAAAGCCGGCGCGCATTTTTCCGGGTGCCGCCGGCGCCACCAGATGAGGACGATTCCG
>CAISJA010000452.1 GCA_903885525.1 uncultured Opitutaceae bacterium | reverse complement strand
GGCCGGGGGCGGTCACAGCGCGGGACTTGCGGACCGCCCTGCGGGACGCCGGACTGCCCGGCACCATTTGCAGCCTGCGGCGCGCGCCGGCCGGTTTGCTCGCCCCGGGTCTGCTCACCCAGCACTACAGCCCTGATACACCGCTGCAGGTCTGCCGCAAACTCCCCGGCCAGCCGACCTGGAAGGCCAATCCGCGGACCGCCTACATTTTTTGGTGCCGGCCGGAGGCGACGACCGGGGCGAATGTGCTGTGGCTCACCAAACGCGGCAAAGCCTCGGAAGCGGCCCAAAACCTCTATGCGGTGTTGCGCCAGGCGGATGCCGGAGGGTTCAAACGGATTCTGGTGGAACTGAACCCAGCGCGGCAGGACCCCCTCGCGCCGGCCCTGGCTGACCGCCTCAGGCGGGCGGCTGGACGCCGGACCCGGTAGCGGCCCGGGAGCACCGGCGGAGATTTCCCGTATACCTGCTCAGCGGTCGGGCGAGGCGTCGTCCTGCGCCATTTCGACGTAATAATCCTTGTAGGACCGGTCGTAATATTGGGCGTAATAATAGCCCGACACCGCCAGATTCAGGCCATTCAGCACGGCGCCAAAGCAGGGGACGTTGACCTCCAGGAGGCGACGCGCGGCGAACTGGGCGGCCTTGCGGCGGACCCGGTTGAAATAAATGGAGAACACCGAGCCGTCGAGCAGAGGCAAAATGATGAGGGCATCGCTGACCGCGGCCAGCGGCGGCGTGTCGATCAGGATGCGGTCATAACGTTTGCGCAGCTCGGAGATCATGATCTCAAAGCGCTTGCTGTTGAGAATCTGCGTCGGATTTTTGGCCCGCCCCCCCGCCGCAATGATGTCGAGGGTGGGGTAATCGCTGTGCACTACCACATCGTCAATCGTCGCGGTTCCGGCGCAGAGGTCGATCACTCCCTTGAGATTCTCGATGCGGAAGGATTTGTGGATATTCGGCTTCCGGAGGTCGCAGTCGACGACCACAACCCTCTCGCCATGCGAAGCGAAGGTGAGGGCGAGGTTGGTCGTCACGAAGGATTTGCCCTCGCCGGGGATGGTGCTGGTGACGAGCAACGCCTGGGCATTTTTGCTTTCGTCCTTCAGGCGCAGGGCTGAATGCAGCGTGAGAAAGGCCTCGGCCACCTGCTTGTCCTGCGCGGTGGCCACGATCTGGGCCTTGTCCGGCTGCTCCATGCGTTTGATCTCGGGGATGATCCCGACCAGGGGCAGCCCGATGACGGCCTCGATGTCGAACGAGCTCTTGACGCGATCATCGATGTAGGCGACGAAGAAACCGAAGGAGATGCCCAGCACCAGACCGCTCAGGAGGCCGACGCTGAGGTTGAGCGGGACGTTGGGGGAGTAGGGCTTGAGGGCCGGCGACGCCTTGTCGACAATCCGCGCGCTCTTGGTGTCGATCGAGCTGCTCATGGAGGTCTCCTTCATGCGGGCGAGCGTGTTCTGCAGGAGCTGCTCGCTGATGCGCAGGTCGCGCTCCATGTTCGTGTATTCGACGGCGGCGCGATCGAGCTCCAGGGATTCCTTTTCCTGCTGGGCGAGCGAAGCGCGCGCTCCGGCATCGTTGCGGAGTGCGTTCTGATAATCGGACTCCACGTTGGTCGCGGCGGCCTCCAGGGCCTTGCCGAGTTCACGCTCGGTCTGGGCCAGGTTGTTGGCCGCCTCGATCATCTTCGGGTGCCGGTCACGATAATGTTCCCGCATCTGCGCGATGGAGATTTTCTGCGTGGCCACCTGCTGCTGGAGCTGCCCGATCAGCGGGAGGGCGGCAATGAACGGCAATTCCGCCAGCTGGGCCGTCCCGAGCGCCCGATGTTCCTGGACCTGGCGCCAGCGGATTTCCTTTTCCTTCAGGTAGGCGTTAGTCTGCGCGACCTGCAGGTTGAAAGTCTTCAGTTTTTCGGTGACGATATCCTTGCGTTGATCCAGCGAAACGAGGTTGTTTTTTTCCCGGTAGCTCTGGAGGGTGAAGGCCAGCTCCTCCAATTTTTTCTTCTGCTGGTCGGCTCGGATCTTGAGATCGTCGACCGCCCTCATGGCATCCTCGGTGCGGAGGCGCGAGTTATAGGCGATGTACTCGTCGATGAAGAGATTGGCCACCCGGGCGGCCAGGTACTTGTCGGGATGGGTGTACTGGACCTGAATGATCAGGCTCAGGCGGATGGAGACTATCTTGCGCTCCTTGAGGATGATCTCGGCCGCTGACAGCGGTTCGGAATCGCCCAGCTTTTTGTAGGGCTCGAGGAAGCTTTTCAACTCCTCGCCGGTCAGCCGGTCGGCGACATGCTGCACGAGCGAAACGCTCTCGAGGATCTTGACTTGGGTGTTGAGGTCTTCGGCGGAGCGGATGTCATTGTCGACGACACTCTGCACCTGCATGACCATCGCATCGCGGCGGAAAATCTGGATGCTGGCCGAGGAGAGATAGGTCTTGGTCTGGCTGTACGTGTAGACCAGCGAGGAGCTGAAAATCAGGAGGAAGACCACCACGATGTACCAGACCCGTTCGCGCAGGATCAGCACATAGTCCTGCACCCCGCGCTGCACGGCAGTCTCGCCGTAGCCGACCGTGCTGTAACCGCCGTAGCCGGTCCCATAGTAGGTGTAGGGGTAGGAGCCCGGATGGGATCCGGCACTCTTGTCGTGCTGGGAGGTGGGGTCAGGCTGGCTCATTAGAGGATGCGCTCCGGCACATAGACCACGTCGCCCTTCTGCAGCTGCAGGGCGTCGGAGGAGTTTCCCTTGGTCAGGCCGTCGAGATTAACGGTAAAGTTCTCGGTTTTGCCGTCAGCCGTGTTGCGGGTGATCCGAACCTGGTGAAGATTGGCGATGCGGGTCGGCCCGCCGGCCCGGCTGAGCGCCTCCACGAGCGTCATCTTCTGCTCAGGCGGAAAACTGATCGAGTCCGGCTTGTTGACGGCACCGATGACCTGCACCGCCCGCGGGGCATATTCCAAGACCGAGACGGTGATCTGCGGATTGACCAGAAAATTGCGGTCATAGAGGGAGCGGATCAGTTCCTCCGCCTGCCGCACCGACCGGCCTTTGAGATCCACGGATCCGATCAAGGGCAGATTGATTGTCGACTCCTGCGAAATCCGCACTTCACGCAGCAAATCCGGCTCCTGAAAGACCAGGACCCGGATCAGGTCGGAGGGCTGCAGGGTGTAGTCGGTGGGAAGCTGGGAGGCGGGTGCTCCGTTGGACTCTTCCGCAGCCAACGGGCCATATCCGATAAGGATGAGCAGGCTGGCAGCTGCAACGAGGCGGCGAATGGACATGGGGCGCAGTTATGAAAGAAAAACGGAAGAAGACCAGACTTTGATCTTCTTCCGTCGGAAACCGAGGGCAGACCGATCAATAACGGATACTGGCTCCGAAATTGAAAACGTTGTTGGTAAATTTGTTGCCAGAGAGAACCGAACCGTTTTGGCGGTAGGTATAGGAGGCCGTGAAATTCAAGTGCGTATTATAGACGAACGAGGCCCCGACGGCACCTTCCAGATAGTTGTCGGTGCGGGTGGGATAGGCAACGGCCAAGGAGGTCAGGTTGAGATTCAGCGCCCATTGATCGCTGAACTGGTTGACAGCACCCAGTGTGATGGAGCGGTTCTTGGTGTTCGATCCGTTCGCGGCGTTGCCGAAGCCGTTGTCGATGCCGAGGTGAAGGGAGGTTTTCTGGGAGGCGCTGTAATCGAGATTGGATTGTACTCCCAGCAGGTTCTGCCTGGCGGCACCAGCCGAACTGCGCGTGCTGTAGCCGATGCGGACTTGTCCGGTCAGCAGGGGACTGAATTCACCACGGGCACCGATATTGAGGAAGTGATCCTTGCTATCGCTGCCCGGGCCGGTGACGGAGGTATCCCGATAGCGATATCCCAGACTGGCTTCCAATTTGGGACTGACCTCGAAATACGCATCCAGCGGCACACTGGTATCGGACCAGGTGGAATAGCTCGACAGCTTGTAATGGGTCTTGTCGTAAAGCGCACCCAAGCTGACCGTGGTTTTATCCGACAAGGCTACCTCACCGGTCACGCCCCCGTTCGTCAAATCGCGATCGACGATGGCCCCGGGTACGCTTGTGTCGTTCTGTGAGAGCTGCTGGTAGCCAGCTGAGAGATTCAGCTTGGATTTGCCATCGCTGTAGTTCGATTTGAAATTGGCGTTAGCGAGATTAGCGTCCTGCTTGGAGTTGCTGGAATACTTCAGAAAGTCTTCTTGCAAAGAAAACTGCCCGTTGGTGGCAGCCTTCTGGCCGAAAACAAACTGCACGCCCGGGATAAAATTCCAGATCGTATCTCGGGTGACACCGGTATGGCGGAGATAGATATTGTCATCATAACTAACATTGGCGGAAGCGGTTAAAAGCAACTCGGCGTTGTCTCCGACTGCCATGGCCGGCGCACCCAGGGATCGGGAAACGGCGAGCGAGCTAAGAATAATTAAGGTGGATACCTTACCTAATGTGTTCATGTGATCCTAGTGAAAATGCGAAAAACTAGGGGAGTCATTGCCAAACAAAGGCAAAACCCCAAGCGTAAAACATGAATTTTCAAAAAAAGATCATATCTTTGGCCGGCAATCGATCAAATGGTTGTCCGCAAGTTTCTTAGAAAACGGCGATTTTGCTCAGGCGTACCCACCGTCACTCGCAGCCATTCAGGCAGTCCGTAGCCCTTCACGGGGCGTGTGATGACCCCTTGCCGTTGCAGGGCGTCAAAGACCGCCCCCCCGTCCCCGACTTTCACCAAAAGAAAATTCCCTCCGCCGGGGACATATTCCAGTCCCAAAGTCCGAACGCCATCCGCCAGCTGGAGCAAGCCGGCTTGGTTTTCTTTCCGGCAGCGAGCCACAAATTCGTCATCGTCCAAGGCACCGAGAGCGGCCGCGGCCGACACCCCGCTGACATTGAAGGGCTGACGGACCCGCTGCACGAGAGCAATCAGCTCGCGCGATGCGTAGCCATACCCGACCCGCAACGCCGCCAGCCCGTAGATTTTGGAAAAAGTCTTCAGTCCGATGATTTTTCTCCCCTCCGCAATCCAGGGGCGGATATCCGGGGGTGTTTCCAGAAAATCGCTGTACGCCTCATCAAACACCAAAATGACGTGCGGAGGCAGGGCATGGGCGAGCCCGGCCAGTTCCTCCGCCGTATTCGTGGCTCCCACGGGATTGGCGGGACTGGCCAGAAAGACCAGGCGGGTCCGGGGCGTCACCGCCGCGAGCAGGCTCGGCAGGTCCTGCCGGAGGCCCGGGGCCAAAGGCACCTCCACCGGTTTGGCGCCAAACATCAGCGTCACCAACTTGTAAACGAGAAAGGCCGACTGGTGCATGACGCACTCCACGCCGGGCGACAGGAAGGCATGGCCAAGCAGCTCGATCACCTCGTTGGAGCCGCTGCCGAGGATGAACTGGTCCAGGCCCAGCCCGGTCCGCTGGGCCAGCTTTTGCCGCAGGGCGAAATAGCCGCCATCGGGATAGAGCTGGGCATCCTGCAAGGCCCGCTGCGCCGCAGCCAGCGCTTTGGGGGAGGGCCCGGACGGATTTTCGTTTGAAGCCAGTTTGATGATACCGGCCGGATCGAGTCCGAGTTCCCGGGCGACGGTCTCGATGGGTTTGCCTGGCTCGTAAACCGGCTGGGTGAGAATCCCGGGATTGGCCAACTCCGCGTAAGTCATCCCGGCATCCCAGTCCTTGCCCGGATGCGCTTCAAACCAAAACCCGGCGGATTCCCCCCGGAATCAGGCGCGCCGTCCCCGGCTGGGTACATGCACCCAACGCATGCCGGCGGCCTCGGCGGCCTGGATGCCAGGCTCGGCATCCTCAAAGACCAGGCACCGCTCGGGCGCGACCCCCATCCGCCGGGCGGCGAGCAAAAACATGTCGGGGGCAGGCTTGCCATGCGCCACATCCTCCGGCGTCACCAGCACGGGGAAAAGTGAAGCGAGCCCCATCAGCTCCAACGTGTGCCGCACCACCGGACGCGGGCCGCCGGAAGCCACGCTGAGCGGCGCCTTGCCGTGCCACTGCCGGGCGAAATCCACCACCGGACCGATCACCTCCATCTCATCCTGCATCTCCAGGAACAGACTTTCCTTCTCGTGGAAGACCCGCTCCGGGTCGAGGGCCAGGCCGTAATGGCGCCCCAGCAGGCTGGCCACGCGAAGAGTGGGCACTCCGCCCAGAGAGTAGAACAGATCCTCGCTCAACGGCTCGCGGAGCCCCACCCGGCGCAGGGCCTCGTCCCAGGCCCGGTAGTGCAGCGGCATGGTGTCCACCAAGGTCCCGTCGCAATCAAAGATATAGCCGGCGAAATCGCCGGCCGGGATGTCGAGCTGCATGGGGCGGAAAAACCGCAGGTGCCAGCACCAGACTCAGCGCCGGGCGCCACGGGTCAGGCGGCTGACCGGCTTGGCCGTCGCCGCGTTGGTGCCGGTCATGCCGCCGCCGTCGAAGATGCCGGAATAGGTGTAGTTGAATTCGGCCAGCTTCTTCCACTCGATACTCTGGCCGATGAACCGCTCGATGCTGCGGGCATCGCGCCAGGTCTCCTCGGTGACGAGCGTGAAGGCGTCGCCGGTCTTGTGCGCGCGGCCCGTGCGGCCGATGCGGTGCACGTAGTCCTCGGCGTTCTCCGGAACGTCGAAGTTGATCACGTGGGACACGTCGGCGATGTCGAGGCCGCGCGCGACCAGGTCGGTCGCGACGAGCACCTCGTATTTGCCGGACTTGAAGCCTTTGAGCGCATCGAGGCGTTCCGGCTGGCTGCGGTCGGCATGCATCACCGCGCAGGTATGGCCCGCCTGCTTGAGCCGGCTGGCCACGTAGTCGGCCCCGCTCTTGGTGCGCGAAAAAATAATGACGCTGTGGTACTGGGTCTGTTCGAGGAGGTGGGCGAGCAGGTCGAATTTCTGCGCCTGCACCACCGGATAGAACGCGTGGGTGATGGTCTCGGCGGTGGAACGTTCGCGGCTGACGGCGATTTTGAACGGATCGCGCAGGGCCCAGGCGGCCAGCTGCTCGATCTCGGGCGGCAGGGTCGCGGTGAAGAAGAGTGTCTGCCGGTTTTTGGCGACTTTCTGCACGATGCGTTTCACATCCGGCAGAAAGCCCATGTCGAGCATCCGGTCCACCTCGTCGAGCACGAGCACCTGGACCTGATCGAGGCGGATTTCGCCCTGTTCCATATAGTCGAGCAGGCGGCCGGGCGTGGCCACGAGGAAGTCGATGCCCCGGGCCAGATCCTCGCGTTGTTTGCCGTAGCCGACGCCGCCGTAGACCACGGTGCCGAGGAGGTCGGTGTATTTGGAGTAATTTTTGAAGGACTCCTCCACCTGGAGGGCGAGTTCGCGCGTCGGCTCGAGCACGAGGCAGCGCAGGGCACCGTGGCGGTCGAGCTTTTGCAGGATGGGCAGTGAAAAGGCGGCGGTCTTGCCGGTGCCGGTCTGGGCTGAGCCGATCACGTCGCGCCCGCCCAGGACTTGGGGGATCGCCTGCGCCTGGATGGGCGTGGGGGTTTCGTAGGCCATGTCCTGTACGGCCAGGGCCAGCCGGTCATTGAGACCGAGGGCACTGAAGGCGGTGTTCATCTTCGGCACTTCCGGGAGCGGCTTGGGCGCCGAAGCGGGGCGCGGGGCAGACGGGACCGCCGCCCGGGCAGGAGCCGGGGCCGAGGAGCGGTGGGAAGGGGCATGCGGCTGGGAGCGCGCCCGGGCCGGACGCACGGGCTCGGCGCGTGCGGCCCGGTGCGGATGGGCGGACTTCGGGGCGGGCTTCCCGTGCTTGGGGGCCGGCTTGGAGTCGGAGTGTTTGTCGCCCGACTTGAAAGTCTGCCGGATTTTGTGGATGAGCTTACGTAACATGCGAAGGTTGCGAGGCATCACAGCGGCTCCGCGGGACTTTGCAACCCGCAAGCGCAGGCCGGGCAGAATCTCCCTTGACAACGCCAGCATAGGTAACATATATTGTTACACATGTCCGGGAACTCCCGCTTCGCCGTCAGCGTGCACATCCTCGCCTACCTGGCCTACCGCCAGGGAGCGGCGGTGCCGTCGAAGGAGATCGCCGCGAGCGTGGCGACCCATCCGGTCGTGATCCGCCGGCTGCTCGCCGCCTTGGTGCAGGCGAAGTTGGTGGTCGCCCGCAAGGGTGCCGGCGGGGGCTTTGCCCTCACCCCGGCGGCTGCCGGCTGCACGCTGCTGGATATCTACCGCGCCGTGGAACCGAAGCCCGTTTCCGGGCTGGCCCACTTCGCCCCCAACCATCGCTGCCCGGTCGGGGCCAAGATCGAGTCGATCCTGCAAAGCGTCTTCGCCCGGGCGCAGTCCGGCATGGAAACCGAGCTGGCGCAGGTGACCTTGGCCGCAGTGCACGCGCAGCTCCGTCCCGTCTGCCCCGGGAAAAAATGATTTTTGCCCATTTTTGTAACCGTATTTGTTACTTTTTACCGCTCTCCCACCATGAATCCATCCACCACCCTCCTGCATCTTGATGTAAGCCCTCGGGGCTCCCGTTCCCGCAGCCGCACCCTCGGCCGCGATTTTCTCGCCGCCTGGCGGCCGGCTCATCCCCAAGGCCGTGTCGTCACGCGCGACTTGGGGCATGAGCCGCCGCCGTTTGTCACCGAGCCCTGGGTCGAAGGTGCCTTCGCCCCGCCCGACTCGCATTCCCCGGCCGCCCGCGCCGCCATCGCGGTTTCCGACCGCTATGTGGACGAGCTGCTCGCTGCCGATCAGCTGGTCATCACCACACCGATGTATAACCTGTCCCTGCCCGCGGCCCTGAAGGCCTGGATCGACCAGATTGTGCGCGTCGGCCGCACCTTCGGCATGGGCGCGGCGGGCTTTGAAGGCCTGGTTCGCGGCAAGCGGGCCTATGTTCTGGTCAGCAGTGGCAGCGACTTCCGGCCGGGCACCCCGGGGAGCGCCTATAATTTCCTCGAACCCTACCTGCGGGCCGTGCTGGGATTCATCGGCATCACGGACGTGAAATTCATCTACGCCCACAGTCAGAACCAGGCCGATACTCTCGGCGCGGAGGCCTATGCCACCGCCCGCGCCGAAGCCGAAGCCCTGGCCCGCGCCACCGCATGAGCCCGACGTTCCAGCTCCGGCATGTGGTGCTGCGCACAGCCGACTTGGCCCGCCTGGAGGCCTTTTACCAGGGGGTCCTCGGTTTGGTGGCCAGCCGGCCCGCCCCTGCTCTGGCGGAATTCCGTCCGCGGGCCGGGGCCGCTCCGCTCATCGTGATCCGCGAGGAGCCGGAGGCTCCGGCTGCCCCGCCGCGAGCCGCCGGACTGTTCCACCTGGCGCTCCTCGTCCCCGACCGGCCGAGCCTGGCCGCCGCCCTCGTGCGGCTGGCCGGCCTGCGGCAACCGTTGCAAGGGCTTTCCGATCATGGCGTGAGCGAGGCCATCTACCTCGCCGACCCCGATGGCAACGGCATCGAGATCTACCGGGACCGGCCGAAAGCGGAGTGGCCGGTCGAGGGTGACAAGGTCGGCATGGTCACCCGCCGGCTGAACCTCGACAACCTGCTCAGCGAAGTCGCCGTACCCCCGCCCGAGCATCCCTTGGAAAACGCCGTGCTCGGCCATGTGCACCTCAGCGTCACCGACCTGCCCCGGGCCAGCCAGTTTTACGGCCGCGAACTCGGGCTGGCGGTCCGGCAGGACAATTATCCGGGCGCGCTGTTCCTCGCCGCCGACGGCTACCATCACCATGTGGCGGTCAACACCTGGGGAAGCGCCCGGCTCGCGCTGCCGCTCCGGACCACCGGGCTGGTGGAAATTGCCGCCACCCTGGCCTCCGCCCGAGAGCCGCGCCGGGTCACGGACCCCGACGGAATTCCGTTCGCGCTCACGCCCGCGAGCGGATGAGGCGCGGGCCGCCCGGGAGAGCAGCCTGATCCTGTCGAGGATTGCCCGGGAGGGTCCTTGGCGCCGATCAGCTCTGCCAGGATCACCACGGCACCAAGGAGCGCAAACCCGCTCCGAAAAATCCCTACCTCGCTGACTGGGTGGGGCCCGCCCCGCGGGCGCTGCGTAGCGCCTGCTGCAATTGCTCAAGACTGTACGGCTTGGGCAGGATGCCACTGAAGCCATGGGCGCGGTAGTTGGCGAGCACCGGGTCCCGCGAGTACCCGCTGGAGACGATGGCGAGCACCGACGGGTCGAGCGCCCGAAGTTCCTGCATCGCCTCGCGGCCGCCCATGCCACCGGGAACGGTCAGGTCCATGATCACCAGATCATAGGGGCGTCCGGCTTCCAAGGCAGCCCGATACTTCTCCACGGTGGCGCCCCCTTCTTCAGTGAGATCGCACTGCAGGCCGAGGCGCTCCATGAACATGCTGGCCATGTCGCGGATGGTTTCCTCGTCATCCATGAACAGGATGCGGCCCTGTAGCTTGCCCACCACCGGGGCGGGCGCGGCCGTGTCCTCCCGCGCCTGGGGCTCGGCGGGCAGCCAGAGGGTGAAGGTCGCCCCGAGGCCGAGCTGCGATTCCACCTCGATGTGGCCCTGGTGCTTGCGGATGATGGAATAGACGCTGGCGAGCCCGAGCCCGCTGCCGCTCTGCTTGGTGGTGAAATAAGGATCGAAAATCTTGGCCAGGTGGTCGGAGGCGATGCCGACGCCCGAATCGCTCACGCTCAGCCGGACGAAATCGCCCGCGGGCAGAGCGCCCACCGCCCGGTCGGCGAGGGTGACGTTGGCGGCCCGGAGCGTGACGGTGCCGCCCTGGGGCATGGCCTGCACGGCGTTGATCACCAGATTCTGCACCACCTGGCCGATCTGCCCCTTGTCGGCATTGGCCGGCCAGAGGTCGTCGGGCAGCTCAAAGTGCGGCCGGGCCTTGGCCCCGTGCATGGCAAAACCGGTCGATTCCCGGATCAGCTCCGCCAGCGCGATGATGGAGCGCACCGGTTCACCACCCTTGGCAAAGGTCAGCAACTGCCGGGTCAGGTCGCGCGCCCGCAGGGTGGCCTGCTTGGCATCGCGCAGCATCCGGCTGACCGAGGGATCGGCCTGGGTATCCATCTCCGCCAGCGTCACGTTGCCCAGCACCACCGTGAGGATATTGTTGAAATCGTGGGCAATCCCGCCGGCGAGGATGCCCACGGCCTCCAGCTTGGAGGCGCGCAGCAGTTCGGCCTCCAGGCGGCGCCGGGCGGTGATATCAGTGACGAACCCGTCGATCCACGCCAGCTGCCCCTGGGGGTCGAGCACGGCGCGGGCGTTTTCGGAAATCCAGACCGTGCCGCCGGTGCGCACCCGCACTTCCGACTCGAAGTTGGTGACCCGTCCGTGGGCGCGGAGCTGCGCGACGAATTCCTGCCGGCGCTCGGGCTGGACATAGAGGGTGCCGGCGTACCCTGGCTGGCGGTCGCGCAGCACCGCCCCCGGCTCCTCAAAACCGAGCAGGCGGGCAAAGGCGGGGTTGATGGAAACGAAGGAACCGGCCGGATCCGTCCGGTAGACGCCGCCCACCGCACTTTCGAACAGCTCGCGGTAGCGGGTCTCGCTTTCCCGCAGGGACTGTTCCATGCGGCGCTGCTCCGTGATGTCCAGCAGGATGGTCTGGATGTGCAGGATCTGCCCGACCCCTTTCCCGCCCATGATGGGGCGGCTGTAATACCGGGCGCGGATCTCGCGTCCGTCCAGGCGCCGCAGGGCGCATTCACCTTCCATGGTATGCCCGCCCCGCCAGGCCTGGAGAAAGACCGTCATCCGCAGATTCTCGGATTCCGGGGTGTGGATCTCCCCGGCCCGCTGCCGCAGCTCTTCCCGGGAGGAAGCCCCGAAGAGACGCACGCAGGCATCGTTGACCTCATATCGGGAAAAATCCTTCAAGACCACGCCGGGGACGGCGGGATGGAGCCTCAGGTAGTCGGCGAGGTCCGTGACCCCCTCCGCCCGCAAGCGGGCGAACCAATCGCGCACCGCGGCGAAATCCAGCTCCGCGATAGCCAGCGGGGACTGCTCGATCATGAACCGGTAACGCTCCTCGCTGGTGCGCAGGCTTTGCTCCGCCAGCTTCAGGTCGGTGATGTCGGTAAAGACCAGCCGGACGTTGCCGAGGTCGCGTTTCCCCTTTTTCAGGGAGATCTCCCAATTGAGGAGTGTGTGGACCTCGCCGCCATCCAGTCGGTGATAGACCTTTTCCAGGCGCAGGCGGTGGACGCCCTCCCAGATGGCCGCCAGCTCCTCGACAAACATCTCCAGGGCCTGCTCCGACTGAACCTTGAGCAGGTGGTGATCCATTTCCTGGACGCTTTTGAAGCCGACTTTCTCGCGGGCCTGCCGGTTCGCGGAGACGATCCGTTTCCGGAGAAACAGCTCCCGCAGCAGTTCCGGCCGGCTGCGCAGATGGGCCCGCAGGTCCCGGAGGCCCTCCCGGCGGTACTGCTCCAGGAGAGGGACCAGCTCCAGATAGCTTTCCACCACGATCGGCGCCGGCGCCTCTTCAAACAGCTCGCGCTGCGCCTCCTCGGAAGCGTGCAGCTCGGCCGTCTTCAGCCGCACCAGGCGTTGCAGCCGGTAGTACTCCAGGAGCACCAGCAGGCTCAGCGCCGCCAGCGCCGTGGTTCCCCAACCGAGCGAGACGGCCCAGCCAGGCAGCTGGCCGGGCTGCGAAGGCTGGTAGATGAACCCGCGCAACCGGTCGAGCCTGAGCCCGGGGGCGGTGGCGACGAGAAAATCCGCCTGCCCGCGCCAGCGCCCGGGGTTCATCGAGCCCAGTTCGATCAACTCGAGGTTGACGAGGCGGGCCACCTCTCGGGCTTCGAATTCGAGCCGGCCGCGGGTGACTTTTTTCGGCCGGCCGGGTTTATGGAGCAGGATCCAGTCGATCAGCTCGGGCTGATGCTGGAGCGCGTAGGTCCAGCCGCGCAGGACGGCCCGCCGCATGGCCTTCACCCGCAGCGGATGCGCGCGCAATTCCTGCTCATTGGTAAAGAGGACATCGCCGTAAAAATCCACCCCGTAGTCCGTAGGGCGGAGCAACAGCACGTCGCAGCCTTGCTGCTGCAGGTCGTACGGACTGTCGATGAGGTAAATCCCCATAGCGTCGGCGCTGCCGTTCAGGAGTTCGTTGACCTCCCATTGCTTGGGGATGAATTTGACCTTCGCCGGGTCGACCCCCTCGTTGATCAGCATGCGGTGGATTTCCTGGCTGCGGGAGACCGGATCGATCGCCACCGTCCGGCCCACCAGATCCTGTACATTCCGGATCCCGGCGCCCCGCCGGGTCGCCAAGGCATAGGGCGAATGCTGGAAGATCGCCGCCATCACGACCAGCGGGTCTCCGGAGAGCCGGGCGCGCAGCACCCGCACCGCCTGATCGACCCCGTACTGCGCGCGCCCGGCGCGGAGTTCGTCGATCGGATGCATTCCGTGCGGATCGGGCCTCACCTCGACCTCCAAGCCCTCTTCCTGAAAATAGCCCTGCGCCTGGGCCGCATAGAAACCGGCAAACTCAAATTGATCCGAATAGGGCAGCTGGACGGCCACCTGCTCGGGTGCGGCGGACGCATCCGGGCACGCCACCGCCAGCAGGAAGAATATGGCGCAGGGGCGAAACGCCCTGGCCCGGTGCTTGCTCGCAAAAAAAATCATCCGCAGTGGGTTGCCGCGAAGCTTGCGTGTCGCCGGGGGCTTGTCCAGAAACAATCCAACGGGAACCCGCGGCCCGGACAATCGGTTCGCCATCGCCGCCCGGCCCGCTTCATCCTCCGGCATGACTCCCCTGCTTCGTCCGGCCACGGCCGCCGACATCCCGCTGATCTTGGAACTGATCCGTGGTCTCGCCGGGTACGAAAACCTGCTCCCCGAATGCGAAGCGACGCCCGCGAGGCTGCGCGCCACGCTTTTCCCCGAGGGCGGCGCGGCCCCGGGTGCCTACGTGGTGATCGCCGAGGCGGACGGCATTCCCGCCGGATTTGCCCTCTACTTCTTCAACTACTCCACCTTTCTGGCCAAGCCCGGCCTCTACCTCGAAGACCTGTTTGTCCGTCCGGAATTTCGCCGCCGCGGCCTGGGCAAAGCCCTGCTGCTGCACCTGGCCCGGCGGGCCAACGCCCTCGGGTGCGGGCGGATGGAGTGGTCGGTCCTGGATTGGAACGGACCTGCCCTCGCCTTTTACGAAAAAATTGGCGCGCGCCGGATGCGCGAATGGCAGATCTGCCGCCTGACCGGCCCGGCCCTGGCCCGGTACGCCTGAGGGAACCGTCGCGGCTGGATTCCGCAGCCGCCCGGCCCGCCCGGCGCCAATCCGCTCGACTTTCCCGCCGGGCCGCCCAAACCGGAAACCGTAAATTTCCCTCGCCATGCAGCTCCCCTTTTTCTGGATCAACGCCTTCACCGACCAGATGTTCACCGGCAATCCCGCCGCGGTGGTCCCTTTGGCCGAGTGGCTGCCGGATGAGCGGCTCCAGCGGATTGCCCGCGAAAACGGCCTGTCCGAAACCGCCTTTTACGTCCCCACCGGCCCCGGCCGCTTCGCCCTGCGCTGGTTCACCCCGGCGCTCGAAATCGACCTGTGCGGCCACGCTACCCTCGCGGCGGCCAGCGCCCTCTTCCACCACCTCGGCCAGTCGGGGGAGCAGATCGTGTTCGATTCCCGCAGCGGCCCGCTGCCCGTGTCCCGCCGCGGCGAGCGGCTCGAACTCGATTTTCCTTCCCGTCCGGCCACCGCCCTGGACGCCGCCGCGGTGCCGCCGGACCTCCGGCCCGGCCTGGGGGGCACGCCGCCGGCCTGGATCGGCCGGTCCCGCGATCTCCTCTGCCTCTATCCCGCCGCCGCCGCGGTCCGCGCCCTGCAGCCGGATTTCACCCGGCTCGCCCGGCTCGACGCGACCGGCATCATCGCCACCGCCCCGGGCAACGACTGTGATTTTGTCTCAGAGCCGTCCCACAGCTACGGCTGAACTGAGCGAAGAAAGTGGCTCGGTTGAATGATTTTCATCTGCCACTAGGCAGGGGTGAAAAAAAGAAAAACAAAACAACCGAGCCG
>CAISJA010000451.1 GCA_903885525.1 uncultured Opitutaceae bacterium | reverse complement strand
CCGACAAGGCCAGGCGGGTGGACGAGGTGGTGGGTGAGATCGCCACGGCCTCGCACGAACAGACCCAGGGCATCGGGCAGGTGAACACCGCTGTTAGCGCCATGGACCAGGTCGTCCAAGGCGCGGCGGCGCAGGCGGAGCAGGGGGCCGGCGTGGCGCAGGAACTGACCTCGCTTTCCCAGGGACTGAACGACTGCGTGACACGTCTGAGCCGCGTGGTCTCCTCCGCGAACGGCCGGCGCGCGGAACGGAGCCCCCCCCGCCGCCCCGGCGGTTCCCCGGCCTGACGCGCCGGCACCCCGAGCCACGCCTTTCCCGCTTCAAACCGGAAGTCCGGGAGGCACGACTCCGCCGCCCGCCAGGGCCTCACACCAGTTGCCCTCCACCCAGGCGCACAGCGGGCACTGGCGCTGAGGCCGCCGGGCCGCACCGGGCGGAATCTCTGCGGCGGTGCCGGCCGGCGCCGCCTCGTCTCACAGCAGCTGCACCGCCGCCAGCACCAGGCGCTCGAAGGCGTCCGCCCCCCTGGCCGCGTTGGCCAGGGTGTGGGCGTGGGAGAGAACCTCATCGGACAGGCCCTGGCCCATGTTCGTGATGCAGGAGACGCCCGCCACCTTCAGCCCGCAGTGCCGGGCAATGATGCACTCCGGCACGCTCGACATGCCCACGGCGTCCGCGCCCCAGCCCTGCGCCATGCGGATTTCGGCGGCGGTCTCGAAGGACGGCCCGCGAAACGCCACGTAAACCCCCTCCTGCAGGGGGATGCCGCCGGCGCGGGCCGCCGCCTTGAGCTTCGCGCCCAGCTCGCGGTCCCAGGCGTTGCCGAGCGGCACGAAGCGGGGGCCGAAGGCCTCGTCGTTCGGACCGACCAGCGGGTTGAGGCCGAGGAAATTGATGTGGTCGGTGATGAGCATCAGCTCACTCACCCGGAGGTGCGGGCGGAGGCTGCCGGCGGCGTTGGAGAGGAAGAGCGTCTCCACACCCGCGGCCTTCACGGCGCGCAGCATGGTCTTGAGCGGATCGGCGTCGCTCGTCTCGTAGAAATGCTTGCGCCCGTTGAGCACGACCACCGGCACCCCGCCCAGCCGGCCGACGATCAGGGTGCCCGCGTGCCCGGCGACGGTGAGCACCGGAAATCCCGGCAGGTCGCGGTAGGCGAGCGTGACGGGATTTTCCACGCGCGCCGCCAGGCCGCCCAGCCCGGAGCCGAGCACGAGGGCAAGCTTCGGCTGCAGGCCGGCACAGGCCGCGGTGATTTTTTCCGCCGAGCGGCGGACATTCTCCTGGTGCGAAGTCAGGTCGGTCATGCCGGCAGGCTACCCGGGCCGCCCCGCCGGAGTGAAGCCCGCAATTGGGCCGCACCCTGGGACCGGCCGGAATTGCCGGCGATTTTTGCTGCCTGCCCGGGCACGGATTCCATAGTGGCGGCATGAGTCCCGAGGATGATGACCGTCCGCCCCTTTCCTGGCTGCGCCGGGCGGTCGTACCCCGGCTGCGCCGCGGACGCAGAGCCGCCGGCGACTGGGCGAGGCTGTTTGCCGGCGCCCTCGGGCTCAATCTCCGCAAGACCATCTGGGTGCTGCGCGGCCGGGCCGGGCCGGCACCCTGCCAGGGGGAAAGCGACTCCGGGCGGGCCGGGGAGGCGGTGTGCGAGGCCTCCGCCGGCTGGACCGAACGCCGGCGCTTTCGCCGGATCTGCCCCCACCTGGTGCGGCAAGCCGAGGGACGATGGCGCTGCAGCGTGGACGCAAAGCGCGTCCGTCCCTTCTGGGGCCGGGCCCTGGCTTGGTGGGGCGGGACGCTGGCGGCACTGTGGGTCCTCGGGACGGTCCCGGTCTGGGCGGTGCTCTGGAAAACCGGCGTGCGGGTTTCCTACCGGCAGGTGGTCTGGCCGGGGGCGTGGAAGGATACTGCCCGGGCCCGCAGCCAGGCCTACCTGGCGCGGGCCGAGCGGGCGATGGCGGCGAAGCAGTTTGCCGAAACGCTGCTCTGCCTGCAATCGGCCCTGCGCAGCGACCCGCAGAATTTCACCGCGCAGCTGTACCTGGCGAATTTTGCCTGGTGGCAGGGCGACTATCCCATGGCCAAGGCGCGGCTGGACACGATCCTGCGGGATTTTCCCGACCAGCGCATCGTCGTGGCCCGGGCCTGGCTGCCCAGGCTGGTGGCGCAGGGCGACACCGGCGCCCTCAAGCTACTGGCGTCGGACATGCTGGCCGGCGATGGCGCCGCGCCGGGGCCTTGGGCGCATGCCCTGATCTTTGCCGCGCGGCAGACCGGCGACCCGGCGGTTCTTCTCCGGGCGATGCAGCGGCCCGGGCTGCCTCCGGCCTTCGGGCCCGTGCTCGCCGCCAATGCCGCCGGCATTTCCGGCCGGGTGGAGGAAGCCAGGAAGCGCCTGGCAGAACTCCGCCCCGACGGGGAGCAGGCGGCCTTCGTCGCCTACCAGCAGCTGGACGGGCTGCTGGAATTCGGCGCCCCCCAGTCGGCCCTCGCGCAGCTCGACCACGGCCAGCCCGTGCTGGACGCAGCCCAGCTGCTTTTTTTCCGGCTGCGGGCGTATGCCCAGCTCGGCTGGAGCGGGACGAGCCTGCAGACGGTGCAGGATTCCTTCCACGGCATCGACCTGCCCCACCTCAACGCCATTGCGACCTACCTGGTGTGCTGCCATGACCGGCCGGCCCTGCTCCAGACGTTGGAGATGATGAAACAGGCGCCGCAGGCGGACAAACTCGACGTGACTTTTTCCCTGCTCGACCTGGCCGCCACACTCTGGGGCGACCGCGATCTTCTCCCGAAGGTGGCCCGGCTGGCGGTGGCAAAATCGCCTCTCACCCAGGAAACCCTGGACCGTTTCAACTCGATCTCCCTTCGCCCGGATGCATTCGCCGAGGCCCTGCGGGTGCTGCCCCTGCCGCTGGAGGCCATGTACGCCGCGCACGGCACGCTGCGCACCCGGCGGCTCGCGGCACCCCGGCGCTGAGGCGGCCGCCGGCCCGGCTCCTACCCAAACATCGCCTCGCCGAGAGCTTCCTCGGGAGCGAGCAACCGGGCCCCGACCGACAGCGTGGCGGGCTCCGGGCGCAGGTGTCCGGCAAAATCAGCCCGGTCGGCCGCCAGGTCGGCCTCCCAGTGGAACGACTTCGCCCCGCCGGCGTAGGCGAAATCCAGGGCCAGACTGCCCGGGCCGGGCCGGGCCGACACAGGAAATTTCCGGCATCACGTCCAGGCCGGAGCGGACCAGCCCTTTCCTGACCCAGGACAACAGGCAGGCCCCTTCCGCCGCCAGTCCTTCGCTGTGCCACAGCCGGACCGCTTCCAAGCCATCCGTGATGAGCGCCGGCTCGTAGCGGCTGAGAAACTGGCCGAGGTTCTGCCGGAGTTGGAGCGTGCGGGTGTAGGCGAGATCGCGCAGGGCCGCGGGCTTCGGCCACGGATAGATGAACGCCTCCGGCGGCGCCACCGCGCTGTCAAAAAGTATGCGCTGCGAGCGGGTCAGCAAATAATGGTAGTCGGCCAGCCGGGCCGCGGCGGAAAACCGGTGCGCCCAATAATACAGCGGCAGGTCGGTGGAGAGGCAGAGCACCACCTGGTTCTCCAGATACGGCCGGGATGCCAGCGTGTAATGCAGCAGCACGAACTCCACGCAGCGGGTGTCGCCCTTCGCCTTGCCGAGGAAACACTCGCCATAAATTTTGGCCCGGATTTCCGGCCGGTCCCCGGCCTGGTGATCGGGACAGAGCAGGACGACCCGGCAGGGATAGCGCCGGGCAAACCGGATCGCCGTGTCGAACTGCGCCCGGGCGTCGTCCACCGTCACGAACCGCCCGAACTGCACCACGAGGTTGAGCTGGATGGCCTTCAGGTCCTGCACCTCGGTGCTCGCCCAAAGTCGGTCAAACCCCTGTCCGATGCCGCCGACCGGCACCTCGAGACCGGGCAGACTGGTGAAAATTTCAGACATCCGCGTAAAAATGGGCCGGGAGCCAGAGCCAAGGCCCCAGCCGATCTCCACAACAATGCTCGCCGCCGGACGCGGGTGTGAGGCTGGGCTTCATGCGGTTTGATTGTTTTTCCCCAGACCTTGGCCCCGGGAAATTTGCTCTCAGTGTTGCTTGTTTCGTTCTGACTGTCACCTGTCTCTTGTTATCTGTTACCTGCCCCTTGTTACTTGTTACCTGCTCCGCCCCCCGCTCACGGTTCCCTCCATTCGTGGCCGTGGACGGAGAGGAGCGCCGCCGCGGAGCCGGGCCCCCAGGAGCCGGCCGCATAGGTGTCCATTCCGTGGCGGCCGAGCTGCTGCCAGGATTCCAGCACGGGGGTGACGAGTTCCCAGGAGCGTTCGGTCTCGTCGCCGCGGAT